>RFLL01000066.1 GCA_003693905.1 Alphaproteobacteria bacterium | reverse complement strand
ACGGGCCCAGTACGTGTCGAGTTCGTCAAGGGTCATGCCGAGCACGTTCGCAACGAAGGCTTCGTGGGCGGGGTTGCTGGAAGGGCGGGCGAACGCAATCGCCTTGGTTCCATCCGACCAGTCCGATTGCACCTTCAGAAAGATGCGTTTGACGCGTTCCTTGAGCTCGTCTTCGTTTCCGGAAACGGTATTGCCGGCATTGACGATGACGACGTAGCCTTCGGCCCGTGCCCCACGCAGAGTCCCACCGAGGGCTGCGAAGACCGCCATTGCCGCGACCAGAGCCACCGGAACCGCGTGTCGAACCGTATATCGAATCGTATATCGAATCGCAGACATCGCTTCTGCTCCCCTCGCGCACTCAGAAGTTGAAGGTCGCGGACAGTTGGAGAATGTGCGCGTCGGCTTCCGGCTGGGTGGCCGTGTCTTCGAACTGCTTGAAGGTGTATTTCGCGCGCAGCCGGACATTCGAATTGACGTCGAAGACGACGCCGCCCACGTGCTCGGTGGACTGGCCGATTTCGCTCAGGGTGATCGGATCGTCGCCGGCATCGAGATAATCGAACCGGTAGTACAGGGTCCACATGTCGCTGATGCGCCATGCCGGCTGAGTATAGAAGGCGAAGCGGTCCGAACCGCGATTTTCACTGGTGGCGAAGATCTCGGTCTTCCACAGGATCGGCCCTTTGTCATAGAGAATGTCGCCGCCATAGACGACATAGTCGGAATCCGAGAAGGAGTCCGCACGTTTGCCGTACGTCGAGTTGAGACCGAGCGTCAACCCGATGTCGCCGAGCGCATAGGCCACGCGACCGCCGAAATTGAAATCGGTAGAGTTGCCGGCAAAGTTGCCGCCATAGACGCTGTACGACAGAGCATCCCCGTTGGCCATGAACGTCTGGCCGTGGACCTGGAGGCCGTCTGTAAAGTTGGGGAAAATCGTCTGACCGGAAAACGGCCTCAGGAACTGCGGCTGCTCGGGATCCAGCAGCACGAACGGAAAGTGTTCGATGTTGATAATGCCATGCGGCGTGATGAAGCGGCCGGCACGGACATTCAGAAGATCGCTGTAGTGGTAGTTGCCCCAGGCGATCACCGTATCCGTGGCTACGGAGCCGAGATCGGCGAAGTCGGGGTTGGTGCGGTCGGAGAAATCGATCCCCGATTTGCGCAGGAATGCCTGAGCGACGAACAGCTCCCAGTCTTCCCACAGCGTGGCGCCGGCGAGCAGTTCGAACACGATCCGGTTGAAGTTCGTCGCTCCGTCGTCCTCGCCTTCGACATGGGTGGCCGCCATGTCGAGGAAACCGCCGAGGTTGAGCTCGGCGGCGTCGAAGGCTTTGACCACGGCCCGGCTGCCGATGCGCTCTTCCATGCTTGTCGCCACGTCTTCAAGCTCGTCGAGGCGTTCGCTCTGTTCGCTTTGCTTTTCAGCGCTCTTTTCGAGCCGACGCTTGAGTTCCTGGAGTTCCGAGGAAAGCGTTTGAACCGTTTCCTGGGACCGGCGCAGTTGATCTTCCAGACGTTGCAGACGCTCGGCATTGGTTTCGGCCCGGGCCGACGTCGTGGCGGCGAGGATCCACGCCGCTGCCAGGATCAGACACACCTGCACTGTTCGCATGGCCGTTTCCTTTCGGCTTTTCAATCGTGACCGAGATCGACGGGTTGATCCGTACACATGCGGACTTGTCCCAATGGCGATTCTTGGCGGTTGTTTTCGGATATTACGGTTTGCGCCAACGAGATTTGTTCGCGTTCGTGTTATAAAGTAATAGATCTGCTTATACGGGACGAATACTTGGAATTTTTTTGAGGTGCGCAATATATTGCGGAATTCGTAAAAAAAATCTCAAATTGCACGCGGTCGCGTGTCAGATTTCCCAAGATCACATATTTGTGAATTCATGAGAGCCGGCGGGAGATGCCTCCGCCGGTCCAGTCCACGGCCCGCTTCCGGCATGGGACCTGAGCTGTGGAGCGTGTTGAAAGAAGTGAAGCTGTGGCGGCCCGGGCGGCCCGCCCGATCCGGGCAGATCGGGCAACGGGCAGATTTCATTACCGCGCAGGACTTGCCGCGAAGAATGGGAACGTTATCGCGGAGAAGGGGGATAAAGAAACGCAAGGGAAGGGGACGAAGGGCGATGCGTCAGGGAAATTCCCCTCACATCGAGGAGGGCCGTCCGGTTGGAAAATGCGGTCCCCCCACAGGGCCGGTAAAGACCGGCAGGGGGCGCGTTTCCCCGTGTTATCGCATGTGCGTGCAACCCCGCCCGCCGGGGAAAAGCGGCAAGGAAAAACAAGGAAAAGGGTGAGCGGCGACACCCGGGCTCGGGGATGGCCGACTCGACAATGGTCGGCCCGGAAATGACCGGGCGCGACTCAGGATCCGCGGCCGGTCCGGTAGCGGTTGGCGTAGTGCGTGCGCAGGATCCTGCGGTTCTGGGCCGCAAGGTTCGGATTGAAGGCTGCGGTGCCGGCGCCGGGCGGCGATGCGCGGCGGCATCCGGGCGCTGGCACCGGGTCCGGTTTCGATTTGCCGGATCGCGCTTTCTTCTTCGTCGGCGGATTCCGCGGCGGTTTCGCCGTCATGACCCCTTCATCCGCGGCCTTTGTGCGCCGGCCTTCGTTCAGGGGGCACCGGCCGCCTTCCTTCCGGCCTCGGGAAGTCCCGCCTTGCCCCCCTTCAGCGGAGCAGCGTCGGGGGCGGGCGATGCGGCGGCCTTTTTCGCGGCTTCCATATGACGGCAGTTGCCGTCGAGATAGGCTCCGGCTTCGATCGCCAAGGTCTGATGTACGATGTCCCCGACCACCCGGGCGGTGCGGGCCACGGTGACCGTCGGCGCTTCGACCTGGCCCTTGATGGACCCCGAAATGTGCACGGTTTCGGCGATGATCGACCCTTGGACGTGCGCCCCTTCGCCGATGGTGATGGAGCGGCTTTTGATATCACCTTCGACGTTGCCCTTGACCTGAAGATCGCCGGAGCAGTGCAAATCGCCGACGACGCGCAGATCGGCGCTGATGATCGACGGTTCGCCCGACGGACGGGCTGAAGCCGTTGCGGCGGGTTCGCGCACCGTACTCGGGGAGTCCGAGGTCTTGCTGCCACTTGAAAACATCTGCGTCCTCCGTTTCGTTTTCGTGTCGTTTCCGTGCCGTGTCTGTGTCCCTGTGGGGTTTGCGGTTTTTGCCACCTTCCCCGCGCGATCGACTGCCCGGTGATGGCGGTGCCCCTCCCGTGGTGCTAGGCGCTTTCGCGTTTGCGATCGATGCGCGGGCGCCACGGGCGCCGACCGTCGATATAGGCCCCCGGTTCGATGGTCAGGGTGTGATGGAAGATGTTGCCGATAATGCGCGCATCCTTGCCGACGGTCACGGTGTTGGCCCGGACCTGACCGATCAGGGTGCCGCGAACCTCGGCCATGT
>RFLL01000065.1 GCA_003693905.1 Alphaproteobacteria bacterium | reverse complement strand
GCGGCGCGCGCGTGGCTCGGCACTCCCTACCACGACCAGGCAAGCCTCAAGGGTGTCGGCTGCGATTGCCTCGGGCTGGCCCGGGGCGTCTGGCGCGAGGTCGTCGGCCCCGAGCCGTTCCCGATCCCGCCTTACAGCCGCGACTGGGGCGAGACCGACCCGCGCGAGGTTCTGGCCGAGGGCGCGCGCGCCATGATGATCGAGGTGTCGCCCTCCGACGCCGGCCCTGGCACGCTGGTGCTGTTCCGGATGATGCCCCGCGCCATCGCCAAGCATGTCGGCATCCTGACCGGTCCCAACACTTTCCTCCACGCCTACGAGCGGCTCGGTGCCATCGAGGAACCGCTCACCCGATCCTGGCGGCGGCGCATCGCCTTCGCCTTCCTGTTTCCGCAACGCTGAGATCCCGACATGGCTACCCTCGTTCTCGGCGCGGCCGGCGCCGCCATTGGCGGCTCGATCGGCGGCGCGATCCTCGGCGTCAGCGCCGCCACCATCGGCGGGTTCGTCGGCTCGACCATCGGCTCGGTCGTGGACAGCTGGATCGTCTCGTCGCTCGCGCCCACACAGCGCATCGAGGGGCCGCGGCTCGATTCCTTGCGGATCACGTCCTCAACCGAGGGCGCCGTCATCCCGCGCGTCTACGGCCGGATGCGCATGGGCGGCAACATCATCTGGGCGACCGACTTCCGAGAGGAGACCAAGACCACCACGCAAGGCGGCGGCAAGGGCGGCGGGGGCGGCGGCAAGGTCAAGACCACTGAGTATCTCTACTACGCGAGCTTCGCCGTGGCCCTCTGCGAGGGTCCGATCACCGGCATCGGCCGCATCTGGGCGGACGGCAAGCTTCTCGACACCGCCGGGATCACATGGCGCTGGTATCCGGGCGACGAGAGCCAGACGGCCGACCCGTTCATCGCGGCGAAGATGGGCGCGGGGAACACGCCGGCCTATCGCGGCACGGCTTACGTGGTCTTCGAGGAACTGCCGCTCTCGAGCTACGGCAACCGCCTGCCGCAGCTCTCCTTCGAGGTCTTCCGCCCGCTCGCCGATCCCGACACCGCCGAGGGGCTGACGCAGGCCGTCACCATGATCCCGGCCTCGGGCGAGTTCACCTATGCCACGACCGGCATCCGCAAGGGCAGCGGCGGCGCGCATACCCCGGAGAACCTGAACGCGCTCTCGGATACCGCCGACATGGTGGTGGCGCTGGACCGGCTGCAGGCGATGGCGCCCAAGGTCGAGAGCGTCAGCCTCGTGGTCGCCTGGTTCGGGAATGACCTGCGGGTGGGCGACTGCACCATCCGGCCGGGTGTCGAGGTGGCGACCAAGGTGACCAGCCCGAAGACCTGGACGGTCAACGGGGTGACGCGGGCGAATGCGCATCTAGTGAGCCGCGACGACGAGAGCCGCCCGGTCTATGGCGGCACGCCGGCCGATTTCGCGGTGGTGCAGGCGGTCAAGGAGATGAAGGCGCGCGGGCTGCGCGTGACCTTCTATCCCTTCATCCTGATGGACGTGCCGCCGGGCAACACGCTGCCGAACCCGTACTCCGACAACGCCGCCGAGACCGGCCAGCCTGAGTTTCCATGGCGCGGCCGGATCACCTGTTCGCCCGCGGCCGGTTTCGCCGGCAGCGTCGACAAGACCGCCACGGCGGCAAGCCAGGTCGCTGCGCTGTTCGGCGCGGCGACACCTGCGAGCTTCAGCGTCTCGGGCGAAAGCGTCAGCTGGACCGGGCCATCGGACGACTGGGGCCTGCGCCGCATGGTGCTGCACTACGCCCATCTCTGCGCGGCGGCGGGCGGCGTCGATGCCTTCCTGATCGGGACCGAGATGCCGGGGCTGACCACGATCCGCTCGGGCGCGGCCACCTATCCGGCGGTGCAGGCGTATCGGGACCTGCTTGCGGATGTGCGCTCGATCCTCGGGGCCGGGACCAGGATCGGCTATGCGGCCGACTGGTCGGAATACTTCGGGCACCAGCCGGGCGATGGTTCGGGGGACGTGTTCTTCCATCTCGACCCGCTCTGGGCGGATCCGGAGATCGATTTCGTCGGCATCGACAACTACATGCCGCTGTCGGACTGGCGCGACGGGTTCGAACATGCCGACGCGGCCGAGGGCTGGCCCGCAATCTACGACCGGGCTTACCTGCAGGGGAACATCGCGGGCGGCGAAGGCTTCGACTGGTTCTATGCCAGCGCAGCGGACCGCTCCGCGCAGGTGCGCACGCCCATCACGGACGGCGCCGCCAGCAAGCCGTGGGTGTTTCGTTACAAGGATCTGCGCGCCTGGTGGTCGAATGCGCATTACGACCGCCCCGGTGGGGTGGAGAGCGGCACGCCGACGGCGTGGGCGCCGGAGTCGAAGCCGATCTGGTTCACCGAGCTGGGCTGTCCGGCCATCGACCGGGGGACGAACCAGCCGAACGTCTTCTTCGACCCGAAATCCTCCGAGAGCTTCACGCCGCATTTCTCGCGGGGCTGGCGCGACGACGCCATCCAGCGCGCCTATCTCGAGGCGACCTATCTCTGGTGGGGCGAGGCCGCGAACAACCCGCTGTCCTCGGTCTATGGCGGCCGGATGGTGCATGTGCCCGAATGCGCCGCCTGGACCTGGGACGCGCGGCCCTATCCGTTCTTCCCGGCGCTGACCGACGTCTGGACGGACGGGGCGAACTGGCGGCTGGGGCACTGGCTGACCGGCAGGCTGGGCGCGGTGTCGCTGGCGGCGCTGGTCCGCCATCTTTGCCTGCGCTCCGGGCTGTCCGAGGCGCTGGTCGACGTCACCGGCCTCTGGGGCGCGGTCGAGGGCTACGCCATCACGGCGCTCGAAAGCCCGCGGGCTTCGATCACAACGCTGTCGCGGCATTTCGGCTTCGACGCCGTCGAGACCGAGGGCGTTATCCGCTTCGTGATGCGCGGCCGGGCCTCCGTCGTCACCCTTGCGCCCGACGATCTGGTGTCCACCCGCGAAGGCGACGTGCTGGAGCTCACGCGCGGCCAGGAGACCGAACTGCCGCAGGCCCTGAAATGGCAGGTCGCCCGTGCCGACGAGGATTACGAAGCCGCGCAGGTCGAGGCCCGGCGGATCACCGTCGACACCACGCGTATTGCCTCGGAAAGCTTCCCGATGGCGGTGCCGCCTGAGGAGGCCGAGCGCCGCTGCCGTCGCGCGCTGATGGAGGCGTGGGTGGGACGCGAGACGGGGGCGTTCCGTCTGCCGCCCTCGCGGCTGGCGCTGGATCCGGCCGACGCGATCCGGCTGGAGCATGACGGGCGGCTGGTCGATCTGCGGCTCGTCTCCATCGCCGACGCCGAGGCGCGCGGCATCGAGGCGGTGCGCCAGGACCGCGCGACCTACGACCTTCCGCCCGGTGACCCCCGCGCGGCGTCGCTGACGCGGGCCGTGGTGTTCGGCGCGCCGGATGCGGTGCTGATGGACCTGCCGCAGCTGACCGAGGATCAGCCCGCGCATCGGCCGCTCGTCGCTGCGCATGCAGTGCCGTGGCCCGGGGAGATGGCGGTGTTCCGCAGCCCCTCGACGGACGGGTTCGAGCTGCTGACCACGTTCGGCAGCCGCGCCCGGATCGGGGCTCTGGTCTCGGACCTCTACGCCGGGCCCACGTCGCGCTTCGATCTCGGGAACGCGCTGGTGGTCGATCTGCTGACAGGTACGCTGGAGAGCGTCACCGACCTGACGTTGTTCGGGGGCGCCAACGCTCTCGCCATCGAGAGCGCGCCCGGCGTCTGGGAGATCGTGCAGGCGGGCGCGGCGGAGCTGCTCGCGCCCGGCCGGTATCGCCTGACACGCCTCCTGCGCGGCCAGCGCGGAACCGAGGGCGCGATCGGCAATCCGGCGCCCGCGGGCGCGCGGGTCGTGGTGCTGGACACCGCCCTCGCGTCACTGCCGATCGCAGAGGCCGACCTCGGGCTGCCGTGGAACTGGCGCATCGGTCCGGCGAGCCGCCCGGTCAGCGACGAGACCTATGTTGCGCAGGCCTTCACGCCCGAAGGCATCGGGCTGCGGCCGTTCTCCATCGCCCATGTCGAGCAGCCGTGGCGCACGCCGCGGACGCCCGGCGATCTGACGATCCGCTGGACGCGACGATCCCGCGCGCTCTCCGCCGACAGCTGGGACGGGCTTGAGGTGCCGCTGGCGGAGGAACTGGAAGCCTACGAGGTCGAGATCCTTGATGGCGTGACCGTGAAGCGGGTGCTGAGCACCGCCACCACCAGCGCGGTCTACACCGCTGCCCATCAGATCGCCGACTGGGGCGCGCCGCTCGATCCCGGCGACACGCTCGACATCCGTATCTTCCAGCTCTCCGCCCTCGTTGGGCGGGGGGCGCCGAAAACAGTGACGCTGATACTCTGAAGGCCATCCCATGTCCGACGCCACGACCCATCTCCTGCTGCCCTACATTCTGGCAGCGCAGGCCCAGAAGCATGTCACCCACAACGAGGCGCTGCGGATCCTCGACGGACTCGTCCAGCTCTCCGTCCTCGACCGGGATCTGACCGCGCCGCCCGGTTCGCCCGCCGAGGGCGACCGCTACCTCGTCGCCTCGGGCGCCACCGGTG
>RFLL01000064.1 GCA_003693905.1 Alphaproteobacteria bacterium | reverse complement strand
CGCCACAGACCGCGCGCGGCGCGGCGTGCCATGCTTTCGGCAGCGAAGTAGCGCCCGCCGGTTGCGGGGTCGGCCAGCGCCCAGCCCCGGGCCACCAGCCATGCGTTGAGTTCCGGGCCACCGCGCCCGGCCAGATAACAGATTGCCTGAATGACGCCGGTACGCGGAGCGCCGGAATCCCTCTCTACAGGTACGCACGCCACCCAATGTCGGCCGACCCGGTTGATGGCGGCCCAGCGGGCTTCCATGCCGCAGGGCCACGACCGGCCCTCGACACGGCAGGTCTGGTCCGGTGCCGGTCCGACGATGCCGTAGAGATCGACGATCCGACCGGCGAAATCGAGGGTATCCGCATCGACCACCCGGGGGCGCCCGACGATTTCGGTTGCGGCGGCCGCAGCAGCGTGCACGGATATCCTGGATGCCGCCGGCGTGGTCTCCCACCCGCCGAGCACCGCCATGACGACCGCGACGAGAATTGAAGAACGCTTCACGAGAGCCCACCTTTTTCCCATCCCTTGACACAGATCATGGGATGGCCAAGAAAAACGTGGTTTATGGCGACCCGCAAGCCTGTGCAGGCTTTATACTGGTTTTTCCGTGCCCATGTTCCAGACGTGTGATCGCGGTGGAACGGATGGTTGGATTTGCGTCTTCGGCAAGACATGAGGAGGATTTTATTCATGTTTGGAAAAGTATCCCGGATCATCCTGGCCCTGGCCACCGTTGCCCTGGTTGCCTCGCCGGCATGGGCCAGCGGCGACGCCGCACGCGGCAAGAAAATTTTCAACAAATGCAAGGCCTGCCATTCCTTGAAAGCGGGCAAGAACAAGATCGGCCCGTCGTTGGCAGGGGTTGTCGGGCGGAAGGCCGGATCGGTCGAGGGGTACAAGTATTCCAAGGCGATGAAGAACTCCGGCTTGGTCTGGGATGAAGAGACCCTCGAAAAGTTCCTTACCAAGCCGAAGAAAGTCGTTCCGGGAACCAAGATGGGCTTTGCCGGCTTGAGAAAGGAAAAGGATCGCGAAGACCTCATCGCCTATCTGAAGGAAGCGGCAAAATAATCATCATCGCTTCTCTCGGGACGGTGTAATATCGCATCCGTTCCATTTCTTCTCGTTTTCATCTCATGCAGCCCGGCCGCGAAGCGTTATCGCGGCCGGGTTTTTGCCACCCGGGGCCTTATCCTTCCGTTAACCGCCGCGGGCGTAGCCTCGCCCCATTCTCGGGAGGTTGACGACATGCCGTTCGTGGTCCGCGATGACAATGGCCGGATCGTCGAGGTCCATGCCCGCGCCAGCGCGTCAGCGCGCGAAGAGGTGGCCGCGGGCGATCCGGAATTGCGCCGTTTTCTCGATGGCCTGGATGGCCCGAACGACGGGGGCGGCGGCCGCAACCTCCAGAACGTCCTGGCGCAATCCGATCTTGACCTGATCCGCGTTCTCGAAGACCTGATCACGGTTCTGATCGACAAGCGGATCATCGTCCTTACCGACCTGCCCCCGGCGGCCCAGGAAAAGCTGGCACACCGCTACCGTCTGCGCAGCCGCCTGGCCGACCTGCAGGGAATTGTCGTGGAAAGCGAGGAAGTCCTCCTCCCGTAAGGCCCGGTCCCGACCCGAGCCGTCGAAGCTGTCCCCGGTGAAGCATTCCCCGAGAATGTCAAAAACCATATAATCCGATGTGAGCTTCCTGCGACGCGCTTTCCGGCGTGAAGGACGGCGGACGGGGCAGGACCGGGCCGGGATGTGCCCGGGCAGTAGCGGCCGGACGAGTGCGGGCACACCGGTACGGCCCGGATCGGAGCAGACGAAGAGCGAAGGACCGTCAGGCGATGAGCGCAGAAAGCGCACCAGCGACGGCGCCGCCGCGGGTGGAGCAGGCACCCAGGCCCCGGATCGTCCAGTACCGGAATCGGCGCTATTCGATCCGTCTGGAGCCCGTGTTCTGGAACGCGCTCGATCGCATGGCAACGCGCGCGAACATGCGACTCGGCCGTTTCATCGCCACACTCGCCGACAATTATGACGGCGGCAATTTTTCTTCGCACCTGCGCACAGTATGCATGGTGGACGGCGAGCAGACCCTGGCCCAGGCCAGCCTTCGCCCGACGCGCACCAGCCTGCTGGACGTCATCGAAGCCGCATTCACCCCGGCCCTGCTGCTATCGCGCTATCGCACCATTCTTGCCAGCAACGCGGCGTTCGTGCAGTGGATCGCCCCCGCGCAACGCCCGGCCGACGGTGCCGACCTGACCGCCGTCATCCAGGTGCGACCGCGGCGGCCGCTCAACGACGTGTGGCTGGACCTGCTCAGCGGTGCCGTAACGACAGCGGAAGCCAACGTCCTGTACGTCACTCCCGGCCGCGTGCTTGCGGCCGCGGCACGCTTCGTCGCCCTGCCGACACCGGGGGAAGAAACCTTCCATGCCGTGCTGTGGATCGCCCCGACGCAACGCCCGAACGCGCCGGCCGCCCTTCCTCGCCCGAAGGTGCCGCAGGCCCCCCCCGCCCGTTG
>RFLL01000063.1 GCA_003693905.1 Alphaproteobacteria bacterium | reverse complement strand
CCTCGGTGCCGGCGGCGGCAACGGTGGTGGCGGTCATGGCGCCGATCATCCATGCCAGCGGCAGATGCGCCAGATGGGCCAGCGTCCCGCCGCCGGCACCGAGGACAAGCGCCAGCAGCGTGGTGCGCAGGGTTACGGGCGCAGGTCCTTTCGGGGTGGACACGGGGCGATTGGGAATGGTGGACGTCGAGGCCGTGCTGCGCGCCGTCACCGTGCCGGCCGGTGGTGCACAGCGGGCACGAGGGACGGAGCGTTCGCCGTCGGCGCTCACGAGGCGGTGTCGGATGCCAGCCGGTCGAGCAGACGGTCCATGAAGCGCTGGCACAAGGCGACCTGCTCGAGGGTGATGTATTCGTCCGGCTTGTGGGCCTGCTCGATCGAACCCGGACCGCAGACGACCGCGGGAATGCCGCTTTCGTCGAACAGGCCGGCCTCGGTTCCGAAGGCGACCTTGCCGGTCGCGTTGGCGCCGGTCAGCGCCTTGACCAGGGTGACGATTTCGGCCTCGGGTGGCGTATCGAGACCGGGATGCGAAGAGACCTCCTCCCACGTGAAGCCGGTTTCCGGCGCGATTCGTTTCATCGCCGGTTCGATTTCGCGATGGGCGTAGTCCTGAATCTCGGCCAGCAGGGCAGCGGCGTCGTCGCCCGGCAGACAGCGGAATTCGAACTCGAACGCGCAATCGGCCGGAACGATGTTGAGGGCGGTGCCGCCTTGGATCACGCCGCAATGCACGGTCGTATGGGGGATGTCGTAGTCCTCGTCGAACGGTCCTTCGGCGGCCTTGCGGGCGGCCATCTCCTCGAGGTGCACGATCACCCGGGCTGCGGCCTGAATCGCATTGACGCCCTTGGGGGCCAGCGACGAATGGCATTCCAGCCCGTGTGCACGGCAGCGGTACGACAGCTTGCCCTTGTGGCCGATGATGACCTTCATCCCGGTCGGTTCACCGACGATGCACCCCACCGGGCGTATCGGCTGCCGGGCGAGAAAGGCGAGCATCCGCGGCACGCCGCGGCATCCGACTTCTTCGTCGTAGGACAGGCAATAGTGGATCGGCCGCGCAAGGTCGCGGTCGAGAAACCGGGGCGCGTAGGCCAGCGCGACGGCAATGAAGGTCTTCATGTCGCTGGTGCCGCGGCCGTACAGACGGCCGTCGCGTTCGCTTACGCGCCACGGATTGCTGCTCCACTCCTGGCCGTCGACCGGCACCACGTCGGTGTGTCCCGACAGCGCGATGCCGCCGCGATCCTGCGGGCCGAGGGTGGCGTACAGGTTGGCCTTGCGGTGCTCGTCATCGAAGGTCAGATGCGAATCGACGCCGAGATCGCGCAGGTAGTCGCGTACGTAGTGGATCAGCTCGAGATTGGAATTGCGGCTTGTCGTGTCGAACGCGATCAGGCGTTCGATCATGGTGCGCACGTCGCTGTGTACGGGCGGAATCTCGTTCACCTTGCGTCTCCCAGTTCGTCGGGGTCGGGTCGTCAGCGATTTTCAAAGTTGCGAGGGGGAGAAGGCGGCGGCACGCCCTGCGTGCCGGTTGCAGAATGGCAGAGGAGCGCGGCGGGCGCCAGCCCCGGGCCGGAACTTATCCCGCATGGGGGCCGTCGGCGCCACTGCGTTCATGGGCGATCTGTGCGAACAGCCAGTCACGAAACGCCTTGACCTTGGGGCGACCGACATGACTGGGCGGAGCGACCACGTAGCAGGCGAAGTTGGACGACAGGATCGGACCGAAAGGGCTGATCAGGCGCCCGGCCTCGATGTCCAGGCTGACCAGCGAAGTGCGCGTGAGCGCCACCCCCTGGCCGTCGATCGCCGCCTGGATGACCAGGCTGGCGTGGCTGTAGCGCGGCCCGCGATCGGGGTTGACGCCGGTGACACCGGCCTCGATCAGCCACTGGCGCCAGTCGGGAAACCCGCTCTGGGCCACCTCGTCGTGCAGCAGCGTATGATAACGCAGATCTGCCGGCGTGCGCAGCGGCCGCGGGCCTTCGAGCAGTCGCGGACTGCATACCGGAAGAACGAGGTCGTCCATCAGCATCTCGACGTGCAGGCCGGGGTAATGGCCGCGCCCGTAACGGATCCCCATGTCGATGTCCTCGCGCGTGAAATCGGTCAGGCGGTCGGAGGCGGAAATCTGTACATCGAGATCGGGATGGCGTTCGTAAAATCGCGGCATGCGCGGCAACAGCCATTTCGCGGCGAACGAATTGGCGACGCTGACCTTGAGGATGCCGTGATCTTCTTCGCTCCGCAGACGCTGCGTCGCCGCGTCGATCTGATCGAAGGCTTCGCTCAGTTGCGGCAGATACTGCTGACCGGCGTCGCTCAGCATCAGGCGGCGGTTGAAGCGGCGAAACAGCGTCACTCCCAGAACCTCTTCAAGGGCCCGCACCTGGTGGCTGATCGCCGCCTGGGTGACGTGCAGTTCCTCGGCCGCCTTGGTGAAGCTGAGATGGCGCGCCGCCGCCTCGAAGGCGCGCAGGGCGTTGAGCGGGGGCAGGTGTCGGGCCATTGTTCGGGTCTTGCGATTGATTAGAAAAACTAATCCGAGATGTTAGATAACATCGTTTGTGAATAATCACCATCTTCCATATTTTTACATGCAACAGATCATCATGAACAGAATATTTCAATAATCGGGCGTGCGAACCGGACCAGTCGCATCCCCTGATTCGGATAAGGAGATGTTAAATGAACAAAGCGTACTGCATGGACCGGACCGGAGCCGGGATTGCGCCTGTCAGCCCCCGGGGTGATTTCATCCGCCGGATCGTCCGGATCCCGGCCCGCATCTTCGAGACGCTGCTCGTCTGGCAGGAACGGGCCAGCCAGAGAACGCATCTGCGCACACTTGACGACCGCGCCCTGCGCGACATGGGCCTTAGCCGGGTGGACGTGGAACGCGAGGCGGGATTGCCATTCTGGCGCGAATCGTGAGCACCCGGCACGGCTCGTGAGCGGCCCAGCACCTCTCGCATCGCGAAGGAAGCGCAAACCATCCGAACCATCTTCGATTTTTCCAGGACCGCGCGCCCATCGGCCCCGATTTGCCTCAACCACCATGGGGCCCGGTACCGGCGCGCGGCCCGCCTGCGCGTGTCCGTTTCCCCGCGCGTCCATATGCGTTCTGCATCTTCGGCGCCATCCGATCCCGCCCCTGCCCCCGGTCGGGATGGGAAGGAGGCGGACCGAATCTGATAGGTATTCGTTAATTTTTTTACTCTATCAGAGGTTGCATCTTGATTGTCACGCAATCAGGAATAGCAATCTGCAGAGCCGGGGAAAGAGGGCCATGAGCAATTCTTCATATGACCGTGAGACACGGCTGGCGTTTCTGAAGATCGATTCCGCCACGCAAGAACTGCTGCCGGAGGCGTGGCAGCTTATCGAGCCTGAGCTGCCGCACATTCTTGACGATTTCTATCAGCACATCATGACCATTCCCCATCTGCGCGACATGATCGGCGGTGAGGGGAATGTTCCGCGCCTGAAGAACGCCCAGACCAACCACTGGAGATCGCTGTTCTCCGGCCGGTTCGACGACAACTACTTCGAGCATGCCTATGTCATCGGCCGCACGCATCAGCGCATCGGTCTGGAGCCGCGCTGGTACATGGCCGGGTACGTTCTCATCCTCAGTCATCTGAACGAGGTGTTCTCGCGCACCTGCCGGCGCAAACCGGAACGTCTGACCGCATTGATGGATGCGGCGACCAAGGCGGTCTTCCTCGACATGGATGTCGCCATCTCGATCTATTACGAGGCCATGGAAGAAGCCGCGCGCGAGCAGCTCATTCAGCATGCCAACAACTTCGAGACGACGGTCAAGGCCCTGGCCGAAAGCGTGTCCGAATCGGCGCACAAGATGCAGCAGACGTCCAGTGTGCTGAACCGCAGTGCTGAAGAGTGCGCAACGCAGACCACCGCCGTTGCGGCGGCTTCGGAAGAGGCCAGCGGCAACGTGCGTACGGTCGCCGCAGCGGCCGAGGAACTGGCCACCTCGCTGCAGGAGGTTTCTTCCCAGGTGACGAGATCGGCCGAAGTCGCGGGAACGGCGGTCGCCGAGGCAGCCCAGGCCGATGAACGCATCAAAGGCCTGATCGAAGCGGCCCAGCGCATCGGGGCCGTGGTCAATCTGATCAATGACATCGCCGGCCAGACCAATCTGCTGGCGCTCAACGCCACCATCGAGGCGGCGCGCGCCGGCGAGGCCGG
>RFLL01000062.1 GCA_003693905.1 Alphaproteobacteria bacterium | reverse complement strand
CCCTGTTGCTCGGTCCTCCCGGAACCGGCAAGACCCTTCTCGCTCGCGCCGTTGCGGGTGAAGCAGGTGTGCCGTTCTTTTCGATCAGCGGGTCGGAATTCGTCGAGATGTTCGTCGGGGTCGGCGCGGCGCGGGTGCGCGACCTGTTCGAACAGGCGCGCAAGGCGGCGCCGTGCATCATCTTTGTCGACGAACTCGACGCTCTTGGCCGTGCCCGCGGCACGTTTCCGGCCGCCGGCGGCCATGACGAGCGCGAACAGACCCTCAATCAGCTTCTGACCGAACTCGACGGTTTCGACCCACGCGAAGGGATCGTGCTGCTGGCGGCCACCAACCGGCCGGAGATCCTCGATCCCGCGCTGCTGCGCGCCGGTCGCTTCGACCGCCAGGTTCTGGTCGATCGACCGGACAAGGTGGGGCGGGCGCAGATCCTCAGAGTGCACATGCGCAAGATCAAGGCGGCTCCGGATATCGACGTCGACCAGATCGCCGCGCTCACCACCGGGTTCAGCGGCGCCGATCTGGCCAATCTGGTCAACGAAGCGGCGTTGCAGGCGACTCGGCGCAGGGGCGACGTGGTGACCATGGAAGATTTCACCCGGGCCATCGAACGCATCGTTGCCGGGCTGGAGAAGAAGAACCGTTTGATGAACCCGAAGGAGCGCGAGGTCGTGGCCTATCACGAAATGGGCCACGCCCTGGTCGCGCTGGCGCTGCCGGGCACCGACAAGGTGCACAAGGTGTCGATCATTCCGCGCGGGATCGGGGCCCTCGGCTATACCATCCAGCGGCCGACGGAAGACCGCTATCTGATGACGCGCGAGGAGCTGGAAAACAAGATCGCGGTCCTGCTCGGCGGCCGTGCGGCGGAGAAGCTGGTCTTTCGCCATCTGTCGACCGGTGCCGCCGACGACCTGGCCAAGGCGACCGATCTGGCCCGCAACATGGTGACCCGCTACGGCATGGACGAGGAACTCGGCTACATTGCCTACGACACCGACAGCCCCGGTTTTCTCGGTCAGCAGGCGCCGGGCGGCAGTTTTTTCGAACGCCGCTACAGCGAGGCGACCGCCGCGCGTATCGACCTTGCCGTCAAGCGCATCATCGACACGGTGTTCGAACGTGCCACCGCCATCCTGACACGCAATCGCGACATCCTGGATACCTGTGCCCGGGCCCTGCTGGAAAAGGAAACTCTGGAGGAAGCGGAGCTCAAGGAACTGACCAAGGACCTGCGCGCCGAGGCGCCGGCTTCCGCACCCGCGCCGGCTTCACGCAAAAAAGGAACGCGCAGGAGTGGCACCCGCAAGGCCGGGTCCTCCGTCGCAGCCGCGAACAAGCCGCAGGCATAGAATGGCGGCCCGCCGGATCGGGAAAGCGACGCGTCCGTTCAGCGGCGACGGCGGCAGGAAAAGGCGCGGGCCCGGGCCTCGGGCTCAGGCGCGCTGCGCGGCGCTGTCGCAGGCCTCGGGACATCCCTCGGCCGCAGCACGCATCATGGCCGTGAGCAGAGCGCGGAAATTGATCGGCTTGGCGATGAAATCGGCCATGCCTTCCTGCAGACACAGTGCTCGCGTTTCCGCCCGGGCATCTGCCGTTACCGCGATGATCGGGACCGCGGCCATCGGCCCGTCCAGCTTGCGGATTTCCCGGGTCGCGGTGAGGCCGTCCATCTCCGGCATTTGCAGGTCCATGAGCACGATGTCGTAGCTCGAATCCCGGACCGCCTGCACCGCTTTGCGGCCGTCGTCGGCAACCTCGCAGGTGCAGCCGACCTTGGTCAGTATCGTTTTGAGAAGCTGCTGGTTGATCGGGTTGTCTTCCACGATCAGAACGCGCAGGGCGGGCATCTCGTCCGTCGACGGGGCGACGGTGGCTGTTGCCGGGGCGGCACAGTCCTGATCCGCCCTGTAGGGCAGCACAAACCAGAACGTGCTGCCGCGACCCGGCGTGCTTTCCAGGCCGATCTTTCCGCCCATCAGTTCCACAAGCTGCCGGCAGATCGCCAGGCCGAGCCCGGTGCCGCCATACTTGCGGGTGATCGAGCCGTCGGCCTGGGTGAAGCGGTTGAAGAGGTGGGGCTGTACCTGCGCGGGGATGCCGATGCCGGTGTCTCGCACTGCAAAGCGCAGCCCCGGCGTTCCATCGTCGAGAGCGCACCGCGATACGCTGACTGTGATCCGCCCCTTTTCGGTGAATTTGATGGCGTTGCCGATCAGGTTGAGCAGGATCTGGCGGATGCGGGCCGGGTCGCCGATCATACGCGGTGAAAAGTCGTCGCTGACCTCGACCTCGAAGGTGATCTCCTTGTGTGTGGCCTGGGGCGTTATCATGGCAATCTGGTCGTCGATCAGCCGGCGCAGGTCGAAAGCCGTCTCTTCTATTTCGAGCCGCCCGGCCTCGATCTTGGAATAGTCGAGGATGTCGTTGATGACGGCGAGCAGGCTGTCGGCGGACGACTGGGCGACGTCGAGCCATTGGCGCTGCTCCTGCGACAGCGAACAGCCCTTCAACAGAGCAAGCATGCCGAGCAGACCAGTCAGCGGCGTGCGGATCTCGTGGCTCATGCTGG
>RFLL01000061.1 GCA_003693905.1 Alphaproteobacteria bacterium | reverse complement strand
GAAGAAGTACTCGTCGCACCATTTCTTGAACCGCGGGTAATAATCGGGATGGTGGCGATCGCAGGCGGCGCGCAACGCGGCGTGAAAGGTGGCGGTATCGGCGTCATCGGGCACCATCGGGGTTAGATCGGCACCGCCGCCGAACCAGGAGCGGGTGGTGACGATGTGGCGGGTGTTCATGTGTACCGCCGGGACCAGGGGCGAGCGCATGTGCGCCACCAGCGAGATGCCACTGGCCCAGAAGCGCGGATCGTCCGCTGCGCCCGGAATCTGGTGCGCGAAATCCTCGGGAAATTCGCCCCACACGGTCGATACGTTGACCCCGACCTTCTCGAACAGGCGCCCGCGCATGATCGCCATGACGCCGCCGCCGCCCTTGGCGGGGTCGTCGTCCTGACGCGCCCAGGGTTTGCGTTCGAAGCGGCCGGGCGGAATGTCGCGCAATTCATCGGCGATCGGCAGAGCGGCCGCGATCTCGTCGTCGAGGGCTTCTTCCAGCGCCTCGAAAGCGGCACAGATGCGCTCGCGCAGTTCGGCAAACCAGGCCGCGGCGCGATTTCTGCGGGCCTCGTCGTCGGGTCGGGTGGTTTCGCTCATCGCGGCTCCTCGGGCAGATCCTCGGGCAGGGCGCCGATCTGGCGCAGAGCTTCCCCCAATACCACAGCGGCGGCCAGAGCGACATTGAGCGATCGCGTCCCGCGGTGCATCGGCACGCGGATACGGGCATCGGCGGCGGCGTGGACCAGGGGCGGGACGCCGGCGCTTTCACGCCCCAGCAGCAGGATGTCGCCAGGGGCGAAGGCGAAATCGCAGTAGCGGACCTCGCCGCGCGTGCTCAGCAGAATCAGGCGACCGTTGCGGGCCGTCTCGAATGCCGCCCACGAGCGGTGCCGATGCACCGTGGCGAGGTCGTGGTAATCCAGTCCGGCGCGCCGCAGGCGCCGGTCCTCGAACACGAATCCGCATGGCTCGATAATGTCGAGCGGTACTCCCAGACAGGCGCACAGGCGTATCAACGCCCCCGTATTCTGGGGAATGTCGGGTTCATAGAGAGCCAGTCGCACAGGGCTTGTCGGGGCTTCGGTTTTTGCCGTCTGGGCCTTTGCCTTCGCAGGAATTTTCCTCTATATGGCTGCTGCGAAACAAGCTCATGCGTCCGGCGCGCGCCGGGCAGGCGGTCCCGGCCGGCGCGGTCGGGCGATTGAGTGGGGGACTACGAAGCATGGCAGAAAGCGCCAATCCCGCGCCTTCGCGCGATGGCGAAACACGGCGGGATTTCCTGATTCTTGCGGCCGGCGGACTGGGGGCGATCGGTACCGCGGTGGCGGTCTGGCCGCTGATCGATTCGATGAACCCGTCGGCGGACGTATTGGCCCTGGCTTCGACCGAGGTCGATCTGACCCCGGTCGAAGAGGGCATGGCCATCACCGTCATGTGGCGGGGCAATCCGGTGTTCATCCGCCACCGCACGCCCGCGGATATCGAAGCCGCGCGGGCCGTGCCGCTGGAGGAATTGCCGGATCCCGAACCCGACGAGGCGCGGGCGAAAAAGCCCGAGTGGCTGATTATGATCGGCGTGTGTACGCATCTCGGCTGTGTCCCGAAGGGCCAGAAGCCGGGCGATCCCAAGGGCGATTACAACGGCTGGTTCTGCCCCTGCCACGGGTCGCATTACGACACCGCGGGGCGGATCCGTAAAGGACCGGCGCCCAAGAATCTGGTCATCCCGCCCTATGAATATCTGACCGAAACGTTGGTTCGGATCGGCTGAGGGGACGTCGACGATGAGCGATTTCAAATCGAACAACGCGATCATCCAGTGGATCGAGTACCGCCTGCCGATCTTTTCATTCATCGACCATTCGGTCGGCTCGAAATATCCGGCGCCGCGCAATCTGAGTTACTGGTGGAACTTCGGATCGCTGGCCGGCTTGGCGCTGGTCATCATGATCGCCACCGGCATCGTGCTGGCGATGCAGTATACGCCGCACGTGACGATGGCCTTCGATTCGGTCGAACGGATCATGCGCGACGTCAACTACGGCTGGATGTTGCGCTACATCCACATGAACGGCGCCTCGTTCTTCTTCATCGTCGTCTACATCCACCTGTTTCGCGGCCTCTACTACGGGTCCTACAAGGCGCCGCGCGAATTGCTGTGGATGATCGGTGTGGTCATCCTGCTGGCCATGATGGCGACCGCGTTCATGGGCTACGTTCTGCCCTGGGGGCAGATGAGCTTCTGGGCCGCCAAGGTCATCACCAATCTGTTTTCGGCCATTCCCCTGGTCGGTGAAACGATCGTGACCTGGCTGTGGGGCGGGTTCACGGTCGGCAACCCGACCCTGAACCGGTTCTACGCGCTGCATTACCTGCTGCCGTTCGTGATCGTCGGTCTGGTTATCATTCACATCTGGGCGCTGCACCGCTTCGGGTCGAACAATCCGCTCGGCATCGACGTCAAGGGGCCGCAGGACACGATCCCGTTTCATCCCTATTACACGGTCAAGGACCTTTACGGCATGGGCGTCTATCTGATCGCCTTTGCCGCCGTCGTGTTCTTCGCGCCCAACAGCCTCGGCGAGCCGATCAACTACGTCGAAGCCAATCCGCTGGTCACCCCGGCCCATATCGTGCCGGAATGGTACTTCCTGCCGTATTACGCGATTTTGCGCTCGATCACCTTCGACATCTGGTTCATCCCGGCCAAGCTGATCGGGGTGATCATGATGTTCGGCTCGATCCTGATCCTGCTGGTGTTGCCGTGGCTTGATCGCTCGCCGGTGCGCAGCGCTCGGTTCCGTCCGCTGTACAGGCAGTTCTTCTGGATCCTGGTGGTCGACTGCATCGTGCTCGGCTGGGTCGGGGCCAACCCGCCGGAGCCGCCCTACATCTACATCGGCCAAGTCGCGACGGCGTACTACTTTGCCCATTTCATCATCATTCTGCCGTTGCTTTCGGTGCTGGAGCGGCCGCGGCCGTTGCCGGCGTCGATCAGCGAACCGGTGCTCAAGGGCGGCGGAGCCGCGCTCGGCGCCACGGCCAATCCGATGGAGAAAGCGTGATGAAGCGGAGTCTGGTGGGGGGCCTGACGGCCGTGGGGCTTCTTGTGGCCGGGGCTGCTGGTGCACTGGCGGCCGAAGGCAAGGCGCTGCCCGAGTACGACTGGTCGTTCGATGGCATCTTCGGGCGTTTCGATCGCCCGGCAATGCAACGCGGGCTTCAGGTGTACCGTGAAGTCTGCTCGGCCTGCCATTCGTTGCGTCAGATCACGTTCCGCAACCTGAGCGCGCTCGGCTACAGCGAGGACGAGATCAAGGCGCTGGCCGCGGAATACACGG
>RFLL01000007.1 GCA_003693905.1 Alphaproteobacteria bacterium | reverse complement strand
TTATCTTTAATGGGCATGCTTACCTTGTTGAGTGCATTCGTCTGGAGAGCTTGCTCTTCGAAAAAGCTGGTGTTGAGCGCCCTGATTGCGGGCGCGGTGGCCGCCGGGCCGTCGATTGCGGTTGCGGATGGCGGAGGCGACGACGAGAACGAGGGCCGGACCTATTCGGTGACGATCACCAATCTGACCCGCGGTCAGGTCGTGACACCGCCGCTGGTGATCGTCCATTCGCGGGCCTTTACGCTGTTTACCCCGGGGGCGGCGGCGAGCGAGGGCCTGGCGACTTTGGCAGAAACCGGAAATCCGGGTCCCCTGGCCGCCGACGTGGAACTTGCCGAAGGCGTGGCGGCGGTGGCCGTCGGTGACGTGCTGCCGCCGGGGCAGTCGATCACGATGACGATCACCTCTGCCCGAGGGGCGAAATTCCTCAGCCTGGCGGCGATGCTGGCGACCACCAACGATGCCTTTGCCAGCCTGCGTGCAGTCCGGCTGCCCAAACGCGGGCGGGCGCGATCGGTCCGTGCGCTTGCCTACGATGCCGGCAGCGAGGCCAACAATGAATCCTGCGACTTCATTCCCGGTCCGCCGTGCAACGGCACCAACGAGCGTGACACCGCGGGCGCGGAAGGGTTCATCCACGTCCACGCCGGCGTTCACGGCGTCGCGGACCTGGTTCCCGCGGATCAGGACTGGCGCAATCCGGTGCTGAGCGTCGTGATCGAACGACGGCATTCCGACGACGACTGAGGTGTCCTCTGGAGGGTCCGACAGGGCCGGAAGGAGAGGGAGCGGCCCTGTGCCAGGATGGCACGGGGCCGTCTTTTTCATTCCGCACCGCCCGTGCCGCGACGTTGCATCGCGCCCGCGCCAGGTTAGAGTATCGCCCGCTCACACGTCCAAGCGCCAATGCGGGGAGTGCGGCCATGGGCTACAGTCTGATCTACGTCACCGCCGCCGATGCCGAGGAGGCCAGGGCGCTGGGCCGCGCCTTGGTCGAGGCACGCTTGGCGGCGTGCGCCAACGTGCTGCCGCAGATCACACCGATCTACTGGTGGGACGGCGCGGTGCAGGAAGGCAGCGAAGCGGTGCTGATTGCCAAGACCCGCGACGATCTGGTGCCGGCGGTGATCGACTTCGTTACGGCCCGGCACAGCTATGAGTGTCCGTGCGTGATCGCGCTTCCGATCCGGGCCGGAAACCCGGCATTCCTCGATTGGATCGCCGCCGAAACCGCGCCGCCACGGCAGGCCGATACGGATTAGGCCCCTTCACGCCGGATCAGATCGAATCCGCGCCCCCGTCGGTGTCGCGCAAGGCGGCGCGGACTTCGTCGCGGTATTCGGGGTCCCACACCACCCGGTCGAGGTCGATGTCCAGGGGCGGGGAAGAAAAGGCCGATGCCGGGGCAGGCCCGGTTGCCCTGTCGGGAACACTGTCGGGCGGGGCCGGCAGCGGATCGTTCTGCGGATCACTCGAGTACGGTTGCATGGTGCGACTCCTCGATCCTTTCGTGAGCGCAGCCTCGAAAAGCATCGAATTTGCGCTCCTCACCCTTCCCCGACCGATCGCCATGACGATCATGATGACGGCCAATCAAGGCGCGAAAGCGGCGCCACGGGTTTCGTCGTTGGGCAAATTCAGGGCGAAAATAGGGCACCGGGCGGGCCTGTCCTGCATGGGTGCCATGCACGCCGCCCGGTTGCCGCCGGTTGCGGCGACGGTGTAGAGAGGTAGAAGGGGTAGTCCCGAGGGAGTTTTTTCGTGAGTGCAACATCGGCCGTTTCCCCAGGTGCACAAGGCAGCGTCGCCCCGTCCCCCGGTGCCGCGGCACGTCTGCCGCTGATCTTTTCGTGCCTGGGGCACGCTTACATGCACATGTTCACCGCCTTCTATTTCGTCATCGTCCTGGCGCTGGAGGACGCGTGGCGGATGCCCTATCACGAGCTGGTCGAACTGTGGACCGTGGGCTCGTTCCTGGTCGGGCTGGGGGCGCTGCCGGCCGGCTGGCTGGGCGACCGGTGGAGCGCCAGCGGCATGATGGTGGTGTTCTTCATCGGCCTCGGGCTGGCGGGAATCGCCTGTGGCCTGGTCGACGGGCCGGTGGCAATGCTGATCGGGTTGAGCGCGATCGGCCTGTTCAGCGCCATCTATCATCCGGTCGGAATCGCATGGCTGGTCCGCCATGCGCCGTCGCGCGGCAAGGCGCTGGGCATCAACGGGATCTTTGGCAGCGTCGGCATCGCCGGGGCCGGCATCGTTGCCGGTGCCCTGATCGACGCCTTCGGCTGGCGCGCCGCGTTCATCGTTCCCGGCGTGGTCAGCGTGGTCACCGGTGCGGGGCTGCTGGCGTGCATTCGCATGGGGTTGATCGGCGATGCCCGTGCACCGGTGCGGCGCGAGACACCGCCGGCGCGCGGGGCCATGATGCGCGCCTTTGCCATTCTTCTTCTGACCATGGTGGTCATGGGCGTCGTGTTTCAGGCGACCCAGGCGGCGATCCCCAAGGTCTTCGATCTGCGGCTGCGCGATATCACCGGCGAGGGCGTGTTCGGTATCGGTGCCCTGGTGGCCGGGGTCTACGTCTTTGCCGGGATCGTGCAGCTCGGTGGCGGCTATCTGGCCGACCGCTTTCCCCTGAAACCGATCTATATCGCCGGTTTCGCCTTGCAAGTGCCGGTGCTGATCGGGATCGCGCTTCTCGGCGGCCCGCCGCTGGTCGTGCTGGCGGCGTTGGCGGTTCTGCTGACAGCGGCGCCGCTGCCGGCGGAAAACATGCTGCTGGCCCGCTTTACGCCGCAACGCCATCACAGCCTGGCCTACGGCATCAAGTTCGTGCTGGCCTTCGGCACCGCGCCGCTGTCGATTCTGCTGGTCTCCGAGATTCAGGCCCGTACCGGGGAGTTCACCTGGCTGTTCCTGCTGCTGGCCGGAGCCGTGGCCGTGGCTGCCGTGGCGGCGGCGCTGCTGCCGGGCGAGGCGCGTCGTACCCGGAGCACCCCTGTCCCGGCACAATGACGCGTGGCCGGAGCCCGGCTTTTGTTTTTCCCTGCTATTCCGCCGCCCGGCGTGTGGCGGTTGCGGCGCGGCGCAGCGCCCGGTCGAGATCGGCGATGATGTCGTCCAGCGTTTCCAGGCCGATCGACAGCCGGATGACGTCCGGGCCGGCGCCGGCGGCGACACGCTGTTCGTCGCTGAGCTGGCGGTGCGTGGTCGAGGCAGGGTGCAGGATCAGCGAGCGGGTATCGCCGATGTTGGCGAGGTGGGAAAAGAGCTCGCAGTTCTCCACCACCTTGATGCCCATTTCATAGCCGCCCTTGACCCCGAAGGTGAACACCGACCCGGCCCCCTTGGGCAGGTACTTGCGGGCAAGGGCGTGATAGGGGCTCGATTCCAGCCCGGCATAGGAGACCCACGCCACCTCGTCGTGCTGTTCGAGGAACCGCGCGACGGCCAGGGCGTTGGCGCAATGGCGCTCCATCCGCAAGGCCAGGGTCTCGATCCCGAGCAGCGTCTGAAATGCGTTCATCGGCGCCATGGTGGCGCCGAGGTCGCGCAGGCCGACGGCGTGGGCGTGAGTGGTAAAGGCCATGTCGCCGAACGTCTCGGCAAAGACGAGGCCGTGATACGCCGGCTCGGGCTGACTCAGGGCCGGAAACTTGTCGGTGCGGGTCCAGTCGAAGGTGCCGCTGTCGACGACGCAGCCGCCCACCGAGGTACCATTGCCGGACAGGAACTTGGTCGTCGAGTGGACGATCAGATCGGCGCCCCACCGAAACGCCGGGCACAGATAGGGCGTGGCCATGGTGTTGTCGACGATGAGCGGAATTTCCGCCTCACGTGCGATCGCCGACAGGGCCTCGAGGTCGCTGACGACGCCGCCCGGGTTGGCCAG
>RFLL01000060.1 GCA_003693905.1 Alphaproteobacteria bacterium | reverse complement strand
CGTGGAGACAGGGTTGCCGCCCGCGGGTCCCGGATTGTCATGCCCCTCAACGTTGCCATCGTCGGCGCCGGTCCCAGCGGTTTTTATACCGCGGCAGCGTTGTTGAAGCTGGTCCCCGATGTCCATATCGACATCATCGAGGCATTGCCGAGCCCGTACGGCCTGATCCGCGGCGGGGTGGCGCCCGATCATCAGAGCACCAAGGCCGTGGCCCGCGCCTTCGAGCGTACCGCCGGTACGCCGCAGGTGGCCTATTTCGGCAACGTGGCGCTGGGACGCGACGTGTCGCTCGATGAGTTGCGCGAGATCTACGATGCCGTGGTTCTGGCTATGGGGGCGCCGCTCGACCGTCGCCTCGACATTCCCGGCGGCGACAAGCCCGGGGCCTATGGTGCCGCGGCGTTCGTCGGTTGGTACAACGGGCATCCCGACTACAGCGATCTCAACCCCGATCTCAACACCCGAAGCGTGTGCGTGATCGGCAACGGCAATGTCGCTCTCGACATCGCCCGGGTTCTGGTCAAGACGCCGCGTGAAATGGCTAGCAGCGATCTGCCCGAGGCCGTCGCCAGGGTGATTCATTCCGCCCCGATCCGCGACGTCTACGTGATCGGTCGGCGCGGTCCGGCAGAAGCCAAATTCACCAACAAGGAGTTGAGCGAACTGGGCGCGCTGGAAGCCTGCGTGCCGGTGGTCGATGCGGCGCAACTTCCCGCCAGCGTGCCCGAAGAGGACGGATTGCCGGAGCGCGAACGCCGGCGGCGGGAAAAGAATCTGGCCACCTTCCGCTCTTTTGCGGCCCGGCGCCCGGAGGATGAAAAGGACAAGCCCAGGCGCCTGCATTTCATATTCTATGCCCGCCCGGTCGAGGTTCTGGGCGGAGACCGGGTCGAAGGGTTGCGTCTGGAACGCACCCGGGTCGAAGGTGGGCGCGCCGTCGGCACCGGAGAGACGTTCGACATTCCCTGCGGCCTGATCGTCTCGGCCATCGGCTATCGCATGCCAGCCATTGCGGGGCTGCCCATCGACCCCGACACTGGCGTCATCCGCAACAGCGACGGCCGAGTCGAAAAGGGCGTCTATACGGTTGGCTGGGCGCGTCGCGGCCCGACCGGGGTGATCGGGACCAACAAATCGGACGGCGATATCGTGGCCCGCCACATCGTCGAGGACGTGGGGCAGGGAGGCAAGCCTGGGCGGGCGGCGCTGGAGGCGCTGCTGCGCGAGCACGGCGTGCGCTGGGTGTCGTTTGCGGACTGGCAGCGCATCGACGCCGCCGAAGTGGCCGCGGCACCGCCCGGGGCGCCGCGGCGCAAGTTGATCCGGATCAAAGACATGCTCAACATCTTGGACAAGGATGACGCGGCCGCGGCGGCGAGTGCGCCCGGCGCGGTGCCCGGTGACACGGCATCCGGATCCGGGGACACGGAAAGGGCCGATCCCTCCGTCACGCAGTCGTGACCAGGCGTGACACCGCAGGGCGTCAAAGTGCGCAAAACTTTCTGGCTGGTATGGTCAAGCAACGGAAACAAGTCCCTAAAGAATAAAGGGATGATAGCGGTGCGCGGTGGTAGTAATAAACGGAAATGGCGACATGGGGAGAGCGTTGCCGCACGAGTCGGATCCGATCGGGAACGGACCGAATTCCTGCCGGCTGATTTGAAATAGCGCCTTGAACAACCCCTTGGAATACCGCTCGGTCGAAATCAGACGTTCGGGAAGAGGTACGTAGCTCATGGAAGGATCCACCGCGCTCAAGCGGGGGGATGTGCCGCGCCGGCACATCGAATCGGCCGTCGTGCGCTTTGCCGGAGATTCCGGCGACGGCATGCAGCTTACCGGCAGCCGTTTTACGATCGCCACTGCGCTGGCCGGCAACGATCTGGCGACATTCCCTGATTTCCCGGCCGAAATCCGGGCCCCGGCGGGCACCACCTACGGGGTGTCCGCGTTCCAGATCAATTTCGGCGCCCGCGATATCAAGACCTCCGGCGATGTCGTCGACGTTCTGGTGGCGATGAACCCGGCCGCCCTCAAGGTCAATCTCGCCGACGTGCGCCCCGGCGGCCTGCTGATCGTCGACAGCGGGGCGTTCGGCGACAAGAACCTGCGCAAGGCGGGCTACGAGGCCAACCCCCTGAAAGACGGCAGCCTGAGCGACTATCGGGTGGTCGAAATCGACATGTCGCAGCGAACCCTGGAGGCGGTTCAGCCGGTCGGCGTGACCAAGAAGGAAGGTCTGCGGTGCAAGAACATGTGGGCGCTGGGCCTGGTCTACTGGATGTTCGACCGCGACCGCGCCTCCACCATCGAGTGGCTGAAGCACAAGTTTGCCGAACGTCCGGAGCTTGCGCAGGCCAATATTGCGGCCCTCAACGCCGGTCACGCATTCGGGGAAACGGCCGAATTGTCGGGCGAACTGGGGGCCTTCAGCATTGCCCCGGCCAAGCTGCCGCCCGGCCTTTATCGCAACGTGACCGGGACCGATGCGCTGGCCTGGGGACTGCTGGCCGGCGCGCGGCTGCGTGAGCTGAAGCTGGTGTTCTGCTCCTACCCGATCACGCCGGCCTCGGGCATTCTGCATGCCCTGGCGGCGTTGCCGTACTACGGTGTGGTGACGTTTCAGGCCGAAGACGAGATCGCGGCGGTGTGTGCGGCCATCGGGGCCTCCTATGCCGGCGCGATCGGCGTGACCTCCAGTTCAGGCCCCGGCATTGCTTTGAAAAGCGAAGCGATCGGTCTGGCCGTGGCGGCCGAGTTGCCGCTGGTCGTCGTCAATTCGCAGCGCGCCGGGCCGTCGACGGGCATGCCGACCAAGACCGAGCAGTCGGATCTCTATCAGGCCGTCTTCGGGCGCAACGCCGACTGTCCGCTGGTGGTGCTGGCGGCACGCTCGCCGGCCGACTGCTTCGACTGTGCGATCGAGGCGGTGCGTCTGGCGACCACATACATGACTCCGGTCATGCTGCTGAGCGATGGCTACATCGCCAATGCGGCGGAGCCGTGGGCCCTGCCGGATGTCGATGCGATGGCGCACGACCCGGTCGCCTTTCGCACCGATCCGGAAGGGTTCCAGCCCTTTGCGCGCGATCCGCAGACGCTGGCCCGGCCGTGGGCGGTGCCCGGCACGCCGGGGCTCGAGCACCGCATCGGCGGCCTGGAACGCGACGTCGACGGCAACATCTCCTATGATCCCGAAAATCACCAGCGGATGACCGATCAGCGCATGGCCAAGATCGCCGGCATTGCCGACGACATTCCGGAGCAGGGCCTGGAGCCGGGGTCGGCCGAACGCGGCATTGCGGTGGTCGGCTGGGGCTCGACCTACGGTCCGATCAGCCGTGCCGTGACCAATCTGCGCGCCGAAGGGCTGCCGGTTGCACACATTCACCTGCGCCACATCTGGCCGCTGCCGCGCAACCTGGGCACGCTGCTGAAGCAGTTCGATCGCATTCTGGTGCCGGAAATGAACACGGGCCAGCTTGTGACCCTGTTGCGCAGCGAGTATCTGATCCCCGCCGAAGGACTCAACAAGGTGACCGGGAAACCATTCCGAATCACAGAGATAGAGAATGCCGTTCGCACCCGGCTGGAGGCTGCGGCATGAACGTGAACGCCCATGCGCCAGCTCTCAACGCCAAGGACTATGCCTCCGATCAGGAAGTCCGCTGGTGCCCCGGCTGCGGTGATTACGCAATTCTCAAGGCGGTGCTGCGGACGCTGGCCGATCTGCGCGCCGACCCGGCGAAGACCGTTTTCGTGTCCGGCATCGGCTGCGCCTCGCGGTTTCCGTATTACGTCTCGACCTACGGTTTCCACGGCATCCATGGCCGGGCACCGGCGATTGCGACCGGCATCAAGCTGGCCAACCCGGATCTCGACGTGTGGATCATCAGCGGCGACGGGGATGCGCTGTCGATCGGCGGCAACCACCTGATCCACCTTCTGCGGCGCAATGTCGATGTCCAGATTCTGCTGTTCAACAACGAGATTTACGGGCTCACCAAGGGGCAGTATTCGCCCACCTCGCATCGCGGCACCCGCTCGCCCTCGAGCCCGTTCGGCTCGCTCGATCCGGCGCTGTCACCGGCGGCGCTGGCCCTGGGAGCACGGGCACGCTTCGTTGCCCGGGCCGTCGACACGCAGCAGGCACACCTGCCCGGCATTCTGGCCCGGGCGCGGAGCCACAAGGGCGCTTCGTTCGTCGAAATCTTCCAGAACTGTATCGTCTACAACGACGGCGTGTTCGCCGACTTCACGGACAAGGCCGTGGCCGCTGAGGCGCAGATCCATGTCGAGCATGGCAAGCCGCTGATCTTTGGCCGCAACCGTGACAAGGGTCTGCGCCTGAAACCGGGCGGACTGGAACTCGAGGTTGTCGAGCTCGGCAAGGACGGCGTCGATGAAAGCGGGATTCTCGTCCACGACGAAACCAACCACACCCTGGCGACGTTGCTGGTTGCGATGGACAAGCCGGTCGCCCTCGGCGTGCTTTACTGCGATCCTGCGCCCAGCTACGAGCGCGCGGTAAGTGACCGGATCGCCGCCGCACAGGCCGAGGTCGAGACCAGGACGGAGGGGCAGCCGCCGGGCATCAACGCCCTTTTGCGCGCCGGTACGACCTGGACCGTCACCGGTTGAAGGCCGGCCGCACAGGGCCGAGCGTCTTTCGGCTGCCGGAAGCGGGACCGGACCAACAGTCCCGGTCCCAGGTAGCCCTGTGTGCTTCTGCCTGATCCGAAACCCCGACCCGAGACCCGATCCCGAACCCGGGCCTAAGCCGAGCTTCAGCCCGCGCCGGTCCCGGGGCGGGCGCGGGCTGCGACGACGGGGACTGCAACGGTCGCGCAAACACACACCCGCCCCGAAGCGGCCGAAAACGGCTTTCGGGCCGGTGGCGTGCCGGACCCGACGGGATCGGAAGAGGCGCGCATGCGATCGTATGCTAGACGAGGTGCACGCTGCTCCGCCGGGGTCGTTTCATGCGATGCGTTTCAGCAGACTTCGCAGTTGTTCCTGTTCTTCCGCAGACAGCGGAGCCAGAATGCGCCGCGTCGCCGTTGCGACCGCGTCGTGCAGTTCGTCGACAAGCTGCTCACCGGCGGGCGTCAGGCGAAGAATCATTCGACGGCGGTCGTTCGGGTCGGGCAGGCGCTCGATGTACCCGCGTTCTCCCAGGCGCTTGATCACGCCCTGAATCGTTGCCGGATCCATCGCCGACAGCCGGCCCAGTCGATTCTGGGAGACCTGCCCGATTTCACGCAGACGGGCCAGGGCAAAGAATTGCGCTGGCGTCAATCTATGATGCGACAGGGCGGTCGCGAAACTGGCCGAGGCCCGCTGATGGGCGCGCCGCAGAAGATGGGCGATCTGGTCGTCCAGAATGAAGTTGCCGGTCGAGCGATCGTTTACCCGGTCAGAGTCCTGTGGTGTGGAGCTACGTGCTCCGATGCAGGTCGCGGCCGCCGCTAGTCGGTTTTTGTTTGCCGCCAGTGCCATATTTTGTGTCCTCCTGAAGATCCCGTTGCGTTGCGGTTCTCCTGTGGTTTCCGCCCTTGGTATTTTTTGTACCTGATACCATGGGCCGGGCACTGTAGCGCGAGTTTCCCCCTTCGTCCATTAGTGAACAAAAAAAAATTATCTATTTTAACAGAGAGATAGCGTCATTTGGTTGAATCCGCTCGGCGAACCAGCCGCTGGCGACAAGATCGTGTATGGCGGCAATGTCGGGGGCCAGGGCGCGGTCCTGACCGACGAAGGCACTGCGCGCACGCACGGCCGCCATGACCTCGCACAGGGCCGGGCTGGTTTTCAGCGGGTGGCGCAGATCGACCCCTTGCGCGCCGGCCAGCAGTTCGATGGCGACGATGTGGCCGGTGTTCCAGGCGATCTCTCCCAGCCGTCGCGCCCCATGGGTGGCCATCGAGACGTGATCTTCCTGATTGGCCGAGGTAGGCAGGCTGTCGATGCTGGTCGGGTGGGCCAATCCCTTGTTTTCGCTGGCCAGGGCGGCGGCCGTCACCTGGGCGATCATGAACCCGGAGTTGAGGCCCGGTTCGGCGATCAGAAACGCCGGCAAGGCGCTCATGTGCGCATCAGTGAGCAGCGCGATGCGCCGTTCGGACAGCGCCCCGACTTCGGCCTGGGCAATGGCAATCATGTCCGCGGCCATGGCCACCGGCTCGGCGTGGAAGTTGCCGCCGGAGAGAATGTCGCCGGTATCGGGGAAGACCAGCGGGTTGTCGGAAACGGCGTTGGCCTCGCGTGCGATCATGGCGGCGGCACTTTCCAGCACGTCGAGGGCCGCGCCCATGACCTGAGGCTGGCAGCGCAGCGAATAGGGGTCCTGCACGCGATCGCAGGTCAGATGCGAAGCCCGGATGCCGCTGCCGGCAAGCATCGCGGCCAGAACCCGGGCGACGGCGGTCTGCCCCGGTTGCCCGCGCACCGCCTGGATTCGCGGGTCGAAGGGGACATCGCTGCCGAGCATGGCATCGACGCTGAGCGCCCCGGCGGCGAGCGCGGCGGCAAAGGCGTCGAGACCGGCGAACAGGCCGTCGAGTGCCAGCGCGGTCGATACCTGCGTGCCGTTGAGCAGGGCGATCCCTTCCTTGGCGGCCAGATCGAGGGGGGCAAGGCCGACCCGGGTCAGGGCCTCGCCGGCGGGCAGGCGGGTGCCGTTCAGATCGACCTGCCCATCGCCGAGCAGCACCCCGGCCAGGTGTGCAAGCGGCGCCAGATCGCCCGAGGCTCCGACCGACCCCTTGGCCGGGATGACCGGGATCGCCTCGGCATTCAACAGCGCCAGCAGAGCGTCGATTACCCGGCGGCGGACTCCGGAATGGCCGCGGGCAAGCGCGTTGACCTTCAGCAGCAGGATCAGTCGTACAACCCGCGGCGGCAGGGGGGCACCGACGCCGGCGCTGTGGGAGCGTACGAGGCGGCGCTGCAATTCGCCGAGCCGGGTATCGTCGATCGTCGTCCGGGCCAGACTGCCGAACCCGGTGTTGACGCCGTAGACCCGCTTTCCCTGGCGCACCACGTCGGCCACCGTGGCCGCGGCGGCATCGATGGCCGCCCCGCAGGCGGGATCGAGCACCACCGGACGCGGGTTGCGCCACAGGGCCCGCAGATCACCCAGGCCGAGGGTGCCGGGGGTCAGAACAAAAGGGGAAGATTCGCTCATCGTCTGGCCCTCAAAGGGAACATGGGAAAACGGAAACCACCGGACCCCGATTTCGCCCGGCAGCCGCCGCCGGAATCGGAAAGGAACCCTGCATCCGGATCAGGGCAGCGAAGCACGGTCCTGACGTGGCGTGCGGTTGAACAGTTCGCGGTAGCACTTCGAGAAGTGCGAGGCGGAGACGAACCCGCATGCCAGCGCCACATCGAGCACCGACATCGTCGTCTGGGTCAAGAGCGCCCGTGCGCGTTCCAGCCGCAGTTCCAGGTAATAGCGCGTCGGCGTACGGTGCAGATATTTGCGGAACAGGCGCTCCAACTGCCGCGTCGAGATGCCGACGCGCCGGGCCAGCTCGACCCGGCTCAGCGGTTCTTCCAGGTTTTCCTCCATCAGGGCGACGATGGCCAGAAGCTTCGGGTGGCTGGACCCAAGGCGCCCGCGCAGAGCCATGCGCTGATGGTCGCGGCTGTCGCGGATGCGGTCGTGGATGAACTGTTCGGCGACCGCGGTCGCCAGCGGACGCCCGTGCTCAAGCGCGATCAGGGCCAGCAT
>RFLL01000059.1 GCA_003693905.1 Alphaproteobacteria bacterium | reverse complement strand
CCGATCTGCCGCGCATCGTGGCCCCCACACTGGTGATCGGCGCGCGCGACGACGCGGTCACACCGGCCTATTTCAGCGAAGAACTCGGCCGTCTCATCCCCAATGCCAAGGTCGTGATCCTGCCTGCCGGCGGTCACTTTTTCCCGATCACCCGGGCCGAGGAATTTCGCCGTCTGGTTCTGGATTTCCTGCAACAGGAAACCTGAGCACCGGCCTGCGGAACCAGTATCGGCCGGCCCCCGTTGCCGGCGTTACTGCACCGCGGCCGCGTGAATCGCCGCCGCCCCTTCGATCAGGGTCCGGGCAATGGCCTCGCGCGGGCCGGTCAGTGCCTTGATCGACATCTGCGAATAGGCACGGTGCACGGCCGGCCAGTTGGCGAAATAGTAGGCGGCGTGCATCGGAGTCTCGACATCGAAGACCGCGGCGCGAAGCTGACGGAACACCGGATCCTCGGCGGCCAGACGATCCCACGCCTGACGATTGGGCGGCGGCCCACCCGCCATCTTCCACTGTTCGATCTGACCGTCGATATCGCGCAGCATGGCGCCCAGCATCCGTTTGGCGAGCGCCTTACGGTCTTCGGGCACGCCTTTGGGAATGGCCCAGCCCCAGATCTCGTTCCAGGCCACCGGCGTGGCCCGCCGCGGCCCGATGGGAAACGGTGCCATGGCGACCTTGCCCGCAACCTGCGACTTGTGGGGATCGCGGAACAGCCCGAGGGAGGACAGATCGGCGACCGTGAAGGCCGCGTCTCCGGCCATGAACACGGCGTCCGCATCGCTGCGGGTAAACGCAGTCATACCCGGCGGGGTGATGCGGTGGATGTTCATCGCATCCCACCAGAACTCCATCAGCTCCTGGTGGCACAGATCGGCCACCGCCGAAGCCCAGCCTTCCTGTGCCAGGACCGCGTTGTCGCGTTCGTAGATGGGGCGGAAAATATCGCACTGGTTGTTCCACATCGACCACCACTGGGTGAACCAGGTGTGATTCATCGCCATGGCCCCGACGTAACCCCATTTGACCTTGCCTGCGGCCTGCAGATCCTTGCCGACCGTAACCATCCGCACGAAAGTCGTGGGCACGTCCTCGTCGCTGACCAGATCGGTGCGATAGAAGAAGACGCCGACGGTATGGGTCATCGGCACGACGGTCGGCCGGCCGTCCCGGTTGAGGAACGGCTCCAGCGGCTTGGGAGCCACGGTTTCCATGCCGTCGACATCGTCGAGAGGTTCGACCCAGTCGATCCAGCGCCACGCCCAGTCGTCGTTGGTCCACACGATGTCGAACGGCCGCCCCCCGGTCGGCAGTGCCGCGGCCATGGTTTCCTGGAACACGGTGTGAGTCATCGGGATCCTGGTCAGGGTAACGCCATTGGCCGCGGCCCAGCGCTCCATGATGGCGACATTGGCTTCCTGAACCGGATTCTTGAGATAGCCGATGGTCAGTTCCTGCGCCGGCGCCGATGCCGGCAGCAGCCAGGACAGCAGGGAAAGACATGCGCCCAGCACGATGGCATGCGGAACGTGCCGCAACGGGCCGGTCGTTCCAGGCCTGCGCATGTGCTTCCTCCCCCGGATCGCGGAATGCACGGACGGCCTGCGAAAGGCAGGCCGCGCACGCGGATGCAAACCGTAGGGAGCGCCCCGAATCAAGTCAAGGAAGCCCCTTTTTTGCCCCCGAGCGTACCGTCGTCCCCCAACCGTCTTTCTATCGCTGCTTGCGGGCAACGCAGTGCGCCCGGCCGCGATCGCGCACTTGGCCAGCGACGGTAATGAACTCCCAGGCATAGGCGCCGGGCTGCAATTGCAGCCGCAGGAGGCCCCATTGGTCGCGGAAGCGAAACTCGCTGAGCGGATGGATGCGCCTGATCCGGTAGAGACGCGCCCCGCCGGTGCCGACGACGAAGGCACGCAGCCCCCGGGCCGCATCGCGGCGGCCGTCGGGGTCGTGCGGCGCCAGGCGTTCGTAGATGTGATCGTGACCGGCCAGCACCAGGCTCGCACCCGCTTCGTACAGCCGCCGCAGAGCCGGGCGCATTCGTTCGTCACCACCGTGGGGACCGGAACTGAAAACCGGATGATGCCAGAAGGCCAGGATGCACGGCGCACGTGTGGCCGCCAGATCGGCGCGCAGCCAGGCATCCTGCGCCGAGCCGGGGTCGGCGGCAACGTTGCTGTTCAGAGAAATCAGATGCCAGGCGCCGAGATCGAAGCTGTAATAGCCCCGCCCCGGCGGCCCGGCGCGCGCTCCCCAGTAGGCGAAATATCCGGCCGCCCGGGGCGTTCTGTAATCGTGGTTGCCGGGAGCCGGCCAGGTGCGCGCCTTGTGCCGGCCCCAGGTCGGATCGTAGCAGTGCTTGAACTGCCATGGCGTGCCTTCACCGTAGGCAAGGTCCCCCAATGCCAGCACGGCCCCTTCATGGCGATTGAGCAGCCTGGCCGTCGCCGCCGCCCCGCGCCCGCCGCACACGGCGATGTCGCCGGCCGCCAGAACTTCGATTCCACCGGCGGTTTGCGCCGACGCCCCGGTTCCGCCGGTGGCCAGAACCGCAAAGAGCGAAAAAATCGTCCCCAGACCGATTGCGCGATACCGGCGTACACCCCACAATTCACAGCGAAATTTTGGGAGAAAACCGATGTTCGACACGCCGCAACGACTTTCCGTGGTTCTTGAATACGACGACGTCGACGACGAATGGACGGCCGTGGCCATGCTGATCGACGAGCGTGGCCGGCGCCGACGGGCGACGCTGGCCCGTGCCGGAAGCCGCGAAGAGGTGGCCCAGACGCTGGACAGGCTGTTTGCGACGCTGCCGGAGGTCATGCGCCGGATACGCCAGGAGTGAAACACGCCACGGCGAGGTGCGCCGGGCTCAGGCGTGCCGGGAACGGACACCGGTCGCGAGCAGGCCGCGCGCGGCCAGGTTGGCCATCAGAGCCCGGACACCGAACGTCCATGGTGCGATGCGGTCGGCGCGATCGACCCGATTGATCAGGGTGCCAAGGCGTGCCGCGGCAATGCGCACGATGTCGCCGCGCTTGTGGGTAAAGCCGCCGCCGGGACGTTCGCGATCCTCGACCGGCACGTACATGGTGCCCAGAAACAGCATCAGGCCGTCCGGATACTGGTGCGTATCGTTGATCGTCTGAGCCACCAGATCCGCTGGATCGCGGCTGATCTCGGCCATCGAGCTGACACCGTCCAGACGGTAACCGTCCGTGCCTTCCACGCTCAGGCGCACATCGGCACGGCGTACATCGTCGAGCCCGAAGTCGTCGTCGAACAGACGCAGGAACGGTCCGATCGCGCACGACGCGTTGTTGTCCTTGGCCCGACCCAGCAGCAGGGCGCTGCGGCCTTCGAAATCGCGCAGGTTGACATCGTTGCCCAGCGTCGCCCCGACGATGCGGCGGCGCGAATCGACAGCCAGGACGATTTCCGGCTCGGGGTTGTTCCAGGTCGAATCCGGGTGCAGGCCGATATCGACCCCGGTGCCGACGGCCGACATCGGCTGCGCCTTGGTGAACACCTCGGCATAGGGGCCGATCCCGACCTCCAAATACTGCGACCACAGGTCGCGTTCGATCAGCGCCGCCTTGAGGCGCTCGGCCTCGAGCGAGCCCGGGCGCACCTGGACCAGATCGGTCCCCGCCGTGGCCGCCAGTTCGCGGCGGATCGCCTCGCTGCGGTCGGGATCGCCCTTGGCCCGCTCTTCGATGACGCGTTCGAGCAGACTGGCGACGAAGGTGACACCGCATGCCTTCAAGGCCTGAAGATCGCACGGCGCCAGAAACCAAGGGCGTGCCGCATCGCGCGTCTCGGGCGGCGTATTGGCCAGCACCTCCTCGAGTGTACCGAGGTCCCGGTCGCGCACGGCGCTGCGCAACCGCTCCGCGGGATCGTCCGCCTCCAGCAGATCGGCGATCGTCGGCACGGTGGTCGAGATGTCGAACACGTGCCCGTCCGCAATCACCACCACCGCCGGCCCGCCCGGGCCTTGCGGGCCGTCGGGAACCCAGACACGCCCGGCCAGGCTCGCACGGGCAGCATCTTCGGGCAGGGCTTCGGCGGCATTCAGATGCAGGAGCACGGCGACGAACTCCGTCAAGTTTCGTTTTCGGTGCACGGGGCCACAAGGCCACACGGTCAAGGGTGCCGAAGCGACCGTGACTTGTCACCCCCTCTCCCTTTTCCTGCCTCCGGTGCAATACCGCTGCCGGGCTTTGCCGATGGGTCATCCGGCCGTTGACCGGCAGGCGGGAGGCCGCCATCCTGCCTGCACAGCCACGGCGTGGACAACGGAAAGCGATGCCTCTCAAGCCGAACACCTTCTTCTGCATCGACGGACACACCTGCGGCAACCCGGTCCGCCTCGTTGCCGGCGGTGCGCCGCCGTTGCACGGCGCCACGATGAGCGAACGGCGGCAGGATTTCCTGCGTCGCTTCGACTGGATCCGCACCGGCCTCATGTTCGAGCCGCGCGGGCACGACATGATGTCGGGGGCGATCCTGTATCCGCCGGCGCGCGCCGAGGCCGATGTCGGCGTGGTGTTCATCGAGACCAGCGGCTGCCTGCCGATGTGCGGCCACGGTACCATCGGCACCGTGACCTTCGCCGTGGAGCGCGGCCTGGTGGCCCCGCGCGAGCTCGGCATTCTGCGCCTCGACACTCCGGCCGGCCTGGTCGAGGCCGCCTATCGCAGCGACGGCGAGCATGTCGAGGCCGTGCGCATCCGCAATGTCGGTGCCTTCCTGGCCGCCGAGGGCGTGCGCGCCGAATGCCCCGATCTGGGATCGCTCACCGTCGACATCGCCTACGGCGGCAACTTCTATGCCATCGTCGAGCCGCAGGCGAACTACCGCGACTTGGCAGATCTGAGCGCACTGGATATCGTCCGGATGTCGCCTGTGTTCCGGGAAAATCTGAACAAAGCCATCGAAGTCGTTCATCCGGAAGACGAAACGATTCGCGGCATCAGCCACATCCTGTGGACGGGCGCCCCGCGCCACCGCGAAGCTCACGGGCGCAACGCGGTGTTCTACGGCATGAAGGCGATCGACCGCAGCCCCTGCGGCACCGGCACCTCGGCACGCATGGCCCAGCTCGTCGCCAAAGGACGTCTCAAGATCGGCGACGAGTTCGTTCACGAGAGCATCATCGGCTCGCTGTTCCGCGGCCGGGTCGAAGCGGCCACCGAGGTCGGCGGACACGCGGCCATCGTGCCATCGATCGAAGGCTGGGCCCGCATCACCGGCTTCAACACCATCTTCATTCATGATCGCGACCCCTACGCCCACGGCTTTCAGGTGCTGTGACGTGATCGTGGGGGATCGCCGAACGGAGGACATGCCGCCATGAGCGAGTCGGATCCGAGCGATGCCCGGGCGCTAGCCCGCCTTCTCCTCGGTCGCGAAGTAAGCCCCGAGGAAGCCGAAGCCTATGGCGGTCGTCTGGCCCACATCGAGGCCATCCGGGCGCTGCTGCGCGAGCGGGCTGCCGATCTCGCCGCGCTCGACCCGGCTCTCGTCTACCGCGTGCCGGTCCGCGCCGGCGAAGATCAGGGCCATGACTGAGCCGGCTGGCGGCAGCGACGAGCCCGATCTCGTCTGGGCGACGATCGGCGAGCTGGCGCCGCGCCTGGCGGCCGGCACCTTGTCGCCGGTGGCGCTGTGCGAGGCGCTGCTGGCGCGGATCGCGCGGCTGGACTCGCGCTTCAACGCCTTCGTCACGGTGGATGCGGATGCCGCCCTGGCCGCCGCGCGCCGGGCTGAAGCCGAGATCGCCGCCGGGTACTGGCGCGGCCCGCTGCACGGGATGCCGATCGCCGTCAAGGATCTGTTCGCCACCCGCGGCGTGCGCACGACCGCCGGGTCGCGCCTGTTCGAGACCTGGGTGCCCGATTTCGACGCCGCGGTGGTGGAGCGGCTGCACGCCGCCGGGGCGGTGATGATCGGCAAGACCGGGATGCACGAGCTCGCCTACGGCAGCACCAGTATCAATCCGTACTTCGGCGCCATCCGCAATCCGTGGAATACCGACTGTCATCCCGGCGGATCCAGCGGCGGCTCGGCCGTGGCGCTGAGCGCCGGCATGGTGCCCGGAGCGCTGGGCAGCGACACCGGCTGCTCGATCCGGCAGCCGGCGGCGGTGTGCGGTGTCGTCGGCCTCAAACCGACCTTCGGCCGGGTTAGCAAGTTCGGTGCCGTGCCGCTGGCCTGGTCGCTCGACCACGTCGGGCCGATGACCCGCAGCGTCGCTGACGCGGCCCTTCTGTTGCAGGCGCTGGCCGGTTTCGATCCGCGCGACCCGTGCACGGTCGAGCGACCGGTGCCGGACTATTCGGCTGCGCTCGACGGTGGCGTGCGCGGCCTGCGCCTGGGTCTGGTCCGATCCTACTTCTTCGACGACTGCCACCCGGAGATTGCCCAGGCCGTGCTGCGCGCAGCCACGGTTCTGCGCGACCTCGGGGCCACCATTGATGACATCGAGCTGCCCGACATGGCCGCCGCACAAAGTGTGGGCGTGCTTTCGATCCTGGTCGAGGCGGCAACGGTTCACGCCGAGCATCGGCGCACCCGGCCGCAGGCGATCAGCCCCGAGCTGCACCCGATTCTGGAGGTCGGCGCCGCCGTACCGGCGAGCGACTATCTTCAGGCGCAACGCCTGCGCCGCCAGATCGCCACGGCCGTCGTCGGGGCGCTGGAGCGCCTTGACGGTATCGTGACCCCGACCACGCCGGTCCCCGCCACACCGATCGAGGCCACGCCGGCAGCCCACGCCACGTTGCGCTATCGCTGCACCATTCCGTTCAACCTGACCGGCCTGCCGGCGATTTCCGTTCCATGCGGGTTTACGACCTCGGGGCTGCCGATCGGGCTTCAGATCGTCGGCCGCCCGTTCGACGAGGCCGGCATCCTGCGCATCGCCCATGCCTTCGAACGGGCCACCGAGTGGCACGATCACCGGCCACCCATCTGTCAGTGAATACAGTGGTATAGCCACGTAATCTTCACTCGAAACTAAATCGAATTAACGGATTCGCAGAACATTTCTTCGATTCTGTCGTGCGATGCATGGGACGCGTCCGCGTTCCGCCCCTGGCAGGAGGGCAGGCATGTACGACAACGACGAAGCGATTCAGGACTACCGCCTGACGACGGCGGAAATCCTTTATCGGATGCCGGACTACCCGAACCTGCTGCAAAGCTATCTGTGGCAGAGCCTGGACCGCGTACCGGATTTTCCCAAGCTGAACCAGTTTCTCGACATATGGGAAAGGCAGCTCGCCGGTACCGTGGATTCGGTCCGCATCGGCTACGTCGGCATCATTCAGCCCGGCGAATGGGACCTGCAGGACGGACCGGTCGGCATGAACTGAGAGCGGAGCATCGCCCGCGTACGCCCGGTCCTCTCAAAATTGCGGCGTCTCTGCAGCCCGCGGCAGGGTCTCCTGGAATCGTACCGGTCTGCCGGCCGGCGCCCCCAGCAGTTCGCCATCGCGCATGACGACGCGACCACGCACCACCGTGGCGACCGGCCAGCCGGTCACCGCCCTGCCCTCGAACGGCGACCAGCCGCATCTGGATGCCAGCCAGTCGTCCGTGATGGTCCGCCGCGCCTTGAGATCGACCACGCTGAAGTCGGCATCATACCCGAGCGCAATGCGTCCTTTGCCGGCAATGCCGTAGATCCGCGCCGGACCGGCGCTGGTCAGATCGACCAGCCGGGCCAGAGTGAGCCGTCCGGCGTGGACGTGGTCGAGCATCAGCGGCAACAGGGTCTGGACCCCGGGCATGCCCGACGGCGACGTCGGATAGGGCCGCGCCTTTTCCTCCAGGGTATGCGGCGCATGGTCGGAACCGATGACATCGACGAGACCCTCGGCCACCGCCCGCCACAGCGCCTCGCGATGGCGCGCGTCGCGAATCGGCGGGTTCATCTGTGCCCGCGTACCAAGCTCACGATAGCATTCCGGCGCCACCAGGGTGAGGTGCTGCGGCGTCACCTCGACGGTAGCGAAATCCCTGGCTTCGGCCAGAAGCGGCATCTCTTCGGCGGTACTGACGTGAAGCACGTGGATGCGCCGGCCGGCCGCGCGCGCCAGACGCAGCAGCCGCCCGGTGGCGCACCGGGCGACCTCGACATCGCGCCAGTCGGGGTGACGAACGACGTCGGCGCCGGCGCGCACCAGGGCCAGCCGCGCGCGCAGCCGCGCTTCGTCCTCGGCATGGACCGCGACCCGGCGCCGCCCGGCGCGCAGAACCTCGAACAGGGTGTCGTCGTCCTCGACCAGCAGGCTGCCGGTCGAGGAGCCCATGAAGATCTTGATGCCGCAGCACCCCGGCGCCTGCTCCAGGTGCGGCAGATCGGCCACGTTCTCGGCCGCGGCACCGATGAAGAAGGCGTGATCGACCCAGGCCCGCCCGGCGGCCCGGCGCAGCTTGTCGTCGAGGTCGGCGCGGCTCAGCGTCGAAGGAGCGGTGTTGGGCATTTCGAACACCGCGACGATGCCGCCCAGCGCCGCCGCCGCCGTGCCGGTGGTCAGGTCTTCCTTGTGCTCCTGCCCCGGTTCGCGGAAATGAACCTGGG
>RFLL01000002.1 GCA_003693905.1 Alphaproteobacteria bacterium | reverse complement strand
TTTCTGTCCGGCGGGCTCGATTCCTCGACGGTGGTGGCGCTGATGCAGGCGCAGTCGACGCAGCCGGTGCGGACCTTCAGCATCGGCTTCAACGAGGCCGGCTTCAACGAGGCCGAGCACGCCAAGGCCGTCGCCCGTCACCTCGGCACCGATCACACCGAGATGTACGTGACCCCGGACGAGGCGCGGGCGGTCATCCCCGATCTGCCCGCGCTTTATGATGAGCCGTTCGCCGATTCGTCGCAGATTCCGACCTTCCTGGTCTCGCGCCTGGCGCGGCGCCATGTCACGGTCGCCCTGTCCGGCGACGGCGGGGACGAGCTGTTCGGCGGCTACAACCGATATTTCTGGGCCCGCAACATCTGGCGCCGCATCGGCTGGATGCCGCCGGCGCTGCGCCGGCGGGCGGCTGCTGCGATCACCGCCGTACCGCCGCGCACCTGGGAGCATCTGTTCGCCGCCGCCCGGCCGCTGCTGCCCGGGCCGCTGCGTCAGCCGCAGGCGGGCGACAAGCTGCACAAGCTGGCCGCGATCATGACTCTGGCCCGGCAGGAGGACATCTACCGCGCCCTGGTGTCGCACTGGGGCGATCCGGCGGCGGTGGTCGTCGGCGCGCACGAGCCGCCGACGATCCTGAGTGACCCGGCGGCGTGGGCCAAGGTGCGCGATTTCACCGAACGGATGCAGTACCTCGACACCGTCACCTATCTGCCCGACGACATCCTGACCAAGGTCGACCGCGCCAGCATGGCGGTCAGCCTGGAGGCGCGCGTGCCCCTGCTCGACCACCGGGTGGTGGAATTCGCTTGGCGCCTGCCGCCGCGGCTCAAGGTTCGCGACGCTCAGGGCAAATGGATCCTGCGCCAAGTGCTGCATCGCCATGTCCCGCGCAGCCTGGTCGAACGCCCCAAGATGGGCTTCGGCGTGCCCATCGATTCGTGGCTGCGCGGACCGCTGCGCGACTGGGCCGAGGCGCTGCTTGACGAAGGGCGGCTGCGCCGCGAAGGTTTCTTCGACCCAGCGCCGATCCGCGCGCTGTGGTCGGAACATCTGTCGGGACGGCGCAATTGGCAGTATCACCTGTGGGACGTGCTCATGTTCCAGGCCTGGCACGAAGCCTGGTGCGGACGCGGGGTGCACGGCGAGGCGCGCCGTGATGCGCCCGGTACCCGGACGTCGCGCCCCGCGTCTGTTGTTCACGGTTAACGACGCGGCGTTTTTCGTCTCCCACCGCCTGCCGATCGCCCGCGCCGCGGCGGCGGCCGGCTACGACGTACACGTCGCCACCGCCCCCGGTGCGGCGGTGTCCGAGATCGTCTCGGCCGGCCTGATCCATCATCGCGTGCCGCTCAGCCGCAGCGGCCTCAACCCGGGGGCCGAGATCCGCACCTTTCTGGCGCTCGCCACCCTGTTTCGGCGGCTGCGCCCCGATCTCGTCCATCTGGTCACCATCAAGCCGGTGATCTACGGCGGCCTGGCGGCGCGCCTGACACGCTGTCCGGCCGTAGTCAGCGCGGTGCCCGGGCTGGGCTCGCTGTTCGTCGCCCGCGGGGTCAGCGCCGCCGTGCTGCGGGCCGGAGCGACATTCGCCTACCGCCTCGCGCTCGGCCATCGCCACGGCCGGGTGATCTTCCAGAACCCCGACGACCGCGACTGGTTCATCGGCCGCGGGCTGGTGAAACGCGATCGCTGGGTGCTGATCAAGGGCTCGGGGGTGGACATGGCCCGCTTCGCCCCGATGCCGGAGCCCCCGGAATCTCTGGGGCCGCCGGTCGTGGTATTGCCGGCACGGATGCTGCGCGACAAGGGGGTGGCGGAGTTCGTCGCCGCGGCGCGGGCCTTGCGCGCCCGGGGAGTGGCGGCGCGCTTCGTGCTGGTCGGCGCCTCGGACCCGGGCAATCCGACGGCGATTCCCGAATCCGACCTGCGCGCCTGGCACGCCGAAGGGACGGTCGAATGGCACGGCCCCGCCGCCGACATGCCCGCCGTGCTGGCCGGGGCGCATATCGTCTGCCTGCCGTCCTACCGCGAGGGACTGCCGAAATCGTTGATCGAGGCGGCGGCATGCGCGCGCCCGATCGTTGCCACGGACGTACCCGGCTGCCGCGAAATCGCCCGCCACGGCGAAAATGCCCTGCTGGTGCCACCGCGCGATGCCGCGGCCCTGGCCGAGGCTTTGGCCCGCCTTATCGCCGAGCCTGCCCTGCGTCGGCGTCTGGGCGCGCGCGGCCGGGCCATCGCCGAGGCCGAATTTGCGCTGGACAGCGTGATCGACCAGACCCTGGCCCTCTACCGCACGCTCCTTGATCCGCACTCCCACATCGTCGCAGCACGCTTCCCCGCCTCATGCCCGCACGAACGCGAACCGTCCTGATCACCGGCGCCGCCGGCTTCGTCGGGCGCCATCTGTGCCGGTATCTGGCCGATGCCGGATGGCGGGTTCGCGCCGCGGTGCGTACGCTGCCGGCAACACCCCTGGGGCGAGACGGGCTCACCTACCGTGCGGTAGGCAACATGGCCGGTCCGCTCGACTGGGCGCCGGTGCTGGCCGGGGTCGAGGCCGTGGTCCACGCGGCGGCGCGGGTTCATGTCCTGCGCGAGCGCGCGCAGGACCCGCTGGAGGCGTTTCGCCGTGCCAACGTCACCAC
>RFLL01000058.1 GCA_003693905.1 Alphaproteobacteria bacterium | reverse complement strand
ACGATCTGGTGGCGCGTCTGCGTGCGGCGCGGATCGCCTATGGGGCCGTCAACTCGATCGCCGATCTGGCCCGTCATCCGCAGCTTCGCCGCGCCGCGGTCGCGGTACCGGGCGGCACCCTCGACATCGTCGCGCCGCCGGCGCGCTGGGCCGGCGAAGTGTGCTCCCTGGGGGCGGTGCCGGCGCTCGACGAACACGGGCCCGCCTTGCGCAAGGAGTTTGCAGAATGAGCCAACCGACGCACAGCGACGTCCCCGACGATCCGGCCGCGTGGCAGGCGTGGATCGGGCGCACGCAGGAGGCCGCCGATACCATCGATGCGGGCCGGGCGCAGGCCCTGCAGGCGACGCTGGACGACAGCGGCCCGCCCCTTGAAGCCGGGGCGCCGCTGCCGCCGTTGTGGCACTGGCTCTATTTCTGGTGGGTGGCGCCGAGCGCGGCACTGGGCCCCGACGGGCATCCGGCGCGCGGCGGGTTCCTGCCCCCGATCGAAGGGCTGCCGCGGCGGATGTGGGCGGGCAGCCGGGTGCGGTTCCTGCGTCCGCTGCCCGTGGGTGCGGCGGCGATGCGCCGCTCGACGGTCGCCGACATCCGGGTCAAACAGGGCCGAAGCGGTCGGCTTGCCTTCGTGACCGTGCGCCACGAGATCGTGCACGAGGCGCAAACGTGTCTGATCGACGAGCACGACATCGTCTATCGTCCGCCGCCGCGCCCGGGCGAAACGCCGCGCCCGGGCGAGCCGGCCCCGGCCGAAGCGCCGTGGCGGCGCGATGTGAAGCCCGATCCGGTGCTGTTGTTCCGCTATTCGGCGCTGACCTTCAACGGCCACCGCATCCACTACGACCGCCCCTACGCCGTCGAGGTCGAAGGCTATCCCGGGCTGGTCGTGCATGGGCCGTTGCTGGCCACCCTGATGATCGAGCTGGTGCGCACCGCGCGCCCCGGGACCCGCGTTGCCGGCTTCACCTTCCGCGCCCTGCGGCCGGTCTTCGATACCGCACCGTTCACCGTCGCCGGTCGGCCGGATGCGGAGGGGGCCGATCTGTGGGTGACGGGCGCCGACGGCTTCGTCGCCATGCGCGGACGGGCCGCGTTTGCATAAGCAGTGCCGGCTGCGGTCGTCGATGCGGGCTTGACGAACCGGCCACCGGCCCGTGAAAGTGCAGCCCATGAACGAGCACTCGGAAGCCCCCTCGCAACCCGACATCCTGATGCTGGTCGCGCGTGGCGACCGTGACGGCCTAGCCGCCGCGCTCGCAGCCGGGGCGGATGCCGACACCTGCGATCGCTGGGGCGTCAGCGCCCTGGCCCGGGCGGCGGGGCGCGGCGATGTGGACATGGTCGAGATGCTGCTGGCCCGCGGGGCGGCGGTGAACCGGGCCTCGAAGGTCGGCAATACGCCGCTGATGATGGCCGCGGCCGGCGGCCATGTGGCGGTCGTCGAACGCCTGATGCAGGCCGGCGCCGATGCGGCCCATGCCAACAAATGGGGGCTCAAGGCATACGACTGGGCGCAATGGGCGTCCAACGCGGCCGAAGTTCAGGCGCTGTTGAGGGCAGGCGGGATCTGAGCCGCCGCTCTCCAGGGAATCCCCCACACACGGAACGGAGCCGGGACGGCTACGACCCCGCGGCGGATTGGCGCCGGGCGCGGGCGGCGCGGCGACGCTCGGCGAACCAGATGCGCGTCACCTTGGCCCGGTAGGGGCCGCTCAAGCGCGGCGTATCGGAGTGATAGTTGCCCATCGCCCGCGTCCACGACCCCCACTGCGCGCGCAGACGGCGCAGGAACCGGGCCGCATAGGCGGCATTGCGGACGGGGGCGAGGGCCTGGGCCGCGTCGGCGAAGGCATCGCCGTGGTAGGCGAGGTTGATCTGCATGCATCCGACGTCGATGTTGCGCACGCCGCGGGCCTGCAAGCGCGCGATTTCGGCCATGGCCGCGGCCCGGGTCGGCAGAAACCGCCCCTTGCCGCGTGCGGTGACCGTCCACGGCCAGGCAAAAGTTTCCCGGGTGGCTGCGTCGAAGCGCCCCGATTCGACCTTGGCGATGGCGCCGAGAAGATGAGGCGGCAGGTCGTAATCCCGTTCCGCCCGGGCAATGGCGGCGGCGCACAGGGTGCGCGGATCGGGGCGTGATGCGCTTTGGGCGGCGGCGGGGCGCCCGGTAGCGGCGGCGGCCATGACGATGGCGATTATCGGGGCGACCGGAACGAGCCCCCTCGCCAGTGCCGCGAACGTGCGGGCCACGGAGTGCCGGATCGGCATGCGGATCGTGCGTGCGTGTGTCATTCACGGAACCTCCCGAAGGCACGGGCACGCAAGCACCGTGCCAGACGTGCCAAGAACGCGTGCGCACGAAGACGGCCGATGCCACAACTTTGGCACAGGGGTTCCTTCCAAGGATACGTAAAAGATTGAGCACCGCACGCGGCGCGCACCTGCACCGCATCTTTTGCGACTCCGGAAAAGGGGCTTGGGAATCAGCCTGTTGATCTGCGCACGAACATGGATCGGAGAAACAAATTGGCAAATTTTATTAATTTCACATCGGTCCGAAGGCCTTGAAATTCTTGGAGGTATGAAACGATGCGTTAATCAGTCTCTGGTCAAATGAACTCGTCAACGAAAGTAAACGGCGTACCGGATCGAACTGTCGGACTCTTTACGGCGTGCAGAACGTTCGAGCCAAGGATCGCCACCAGCGATGTGAGGGTGCTATGGTCAAAATCAGGTCGATCGTCGGCATCTTCGCCTTTGTGTGGGGGGTGCAGGTTGCCACGGCAATGCCGCCGGTGCAGGCGGGCGAGGCCTCGAGCGAGGCCGCCGTCAACCTGGTCCGCAACCTCAGTGTTCAGGTCGCCGCCACCCTGGCCGAGACGCGCGAACGCTCGCCCGAGATTCGCCAGACCCGGCTTCACGACCTGATCCGCAAGGGGTTCGATCTCGACCTCACCAGCCAGTTCGTTCTCGGCAAATACTGGCACAAGGCAAACGAAGCCCAGCGGGCGGAATTCAAGGATCTGTTCGCCAAATATCTACTCAACAGCTATGCCCGCCATCTCGGTTCGTTCGATGTCGAGACGCTTCAGATCGTCGATACCACCCCGGTCGGCGACAAGGACATTCTGGTTGAAACCAACATCATCGGAAGCGATGGCTCGTCGGCGCGCCCGGTGTGGCGGGTGCGTACCGCGGATGGCGAACCGCGCATCATCGACGTCTCGGTTGATGGCGTCAGCCTGGCCTTGACGCAGCGGCGCGAGTTCAATTCGGTCATCAGCCGGGTCGGGCTCGAAGGTCTGCTGGTCATCCTGCGCGACAAGCTGACCTCGCAGGCCGGGGCCATCCGGCGCTCGTCCGGGGCGGGCAAGGACGCGGCCGGTCACCGCTCGCTGCTGGCCAGCATCCTTGCTTCCCCCAACGCCAACCCGCTCAGCCTGATGATCGCCGCGGGCCGGCAGTAGCCGTGAAGGCAAGCGCAGGCATCGTTCGTTCACAGGAAAGTTGAAGCTTCCGTTTTTCGTTTTCCAAAGCCTCCGACCTCTCCTCTCTGCCTGACCGGCCGCATGCGCGACCGGTCTTTTTTTGCCTTGTTCCGGTCAGTTCAGGGCCCCGCCCATGTGATCGCCTGGGCGTTGGCGACCGTCATGGGGCGACGGCGAACCAGAACAAGGATGGCCATCATGCCGATACCGAACAAAAGCATGCTGCCCGGTTCGGGCACTTTCCTTGATGCGAGCTGCACGACGCCAGTGTCGGATATGCTGGCGAAAGGTGCGGTGGTCGCACTGAACGACCCGACGATCTGATAGATGCCGAGATTTTTCAGGTATTGAAAAATCGAACCGGCCACGATGCCGTCCATCAGGTCATCGAACAGCAGGTCCGGATCGAGAGCGGTACCGGTGCCAAAGAATAGATCCCATTCCGTTCCCGGTTGCGATGACGCCATGATCCGGATCGGAGCATCGGGATTGAACAGAAACTGCAGACCATCGAAGCCGGGCAGGTCGACGGTGGCGGTATAGGAAAGCTGGGTCACGGTGTTTTCAAAACCGCCCACGCCGAGAGTGTGCTGGGCCGTCAGATTGAAAAGCGAGCCGCCGAACAGACCGCCGACGTCGACGATCTCCTCCAGGTTGAAGCTGCTGATGCTGTAACTGCCCTGGTCCCATGTTCCCGGCAGGACCGAGTCGGCGGCAAGATCATCAGCCGAGATGTCCTGACCATAGCGGCGCAGGTGGTATACGGGATTGTGGGTTCCCACGCTCGCCGCCGGAATCGGGTTGTTGGGCGGTTCGACGATGTTGCTTACGGCGTCCGTGAAGCGTTCGGTATCTCCCAGGACCTGATCGTAGTCCATGACGGCTGAGGCAAGCGGACCATCCGGGTTGATGTGGCGCAGACCCAATCCGTGACCGGCCTCGTGGGCGACGCGTTCTGCCAGGGTTTCGATCGAATCGGTATCAAAGTTGACGAAGACCGCGACGTTGCCGTCATTGCGCACGTTGAAACGGTCATGGGCACCCAGGATGCCGAAGCCGACGTCGTACGCCTGACCGCCCAGTTGGTCGTCGGCTACGCCGTCTCCGTTCTCGTCATAGATGATCGCCGGCCCGAAACGGACTTCGAGGGTATCAGGCGTCGGCGAGTCGAGGATGTTCACCTCGACCCCCGAAGCGGCGAAAATTTCCGTCACCTTGTCCTTGACCCCCTGTTGCAGGGCAAGAATCCCCGTTCCCGTCGTGCCGGGCGGATAGGTCAGTTCATCCTCGAAGCCGTCGATCTGTATGACCGTTTGCTCGCCCGTTGCAGCGTCGGTGAAGACTTCGAAGTTCTTTTTGATCGGATCGTTCCAGTTGATAACCAGATTGATCGGCGGTGGTGGCTCTTCTTCGGCGGGGGGTGGGGGCGGGTCTTCAACGTCGCCACCACCCGAGAAAGCGATGCTGACCAGCTCCGCGGTGGCCGTTGCGTTGGAAGTCGCCTGCAGTCTCTGCTTGTAGGCGACCGGTTCCGGCGATGAAAAATTGAATGAGAAGCTGGCGTTGAAGAAAAATTGCTCATTCACGTCTCCAGCGGTGTCGCTGAAGAAGAAAATACTGGTGTCCGTCACGTTGTTCAGCTGGTCTCCGGTGTCGAATTCGAAACCAAAGCCTATGGACCCACCTTCTTCAATGGTACCGGAGAGCTTGATGACCGCGGAGACGGATCCCGATCCGGTGCCGTTCAATTCCTTCGAATCTTCAAAGAACGAGGCTCCGAAAGCCGTGGAAACAATTTCCGGGGTGCAGGTGTCGCACCCCTCCGCCATGGCGGTTGCGAAATTGGATCCGATGGCGGTCATTGCCGATGCGCTGAACGAATACTGGTCACCGGACATATCGACCGAGGCGGTAGATGTGCCTATCGCGTTCTCTCCCTTGATAAACCCGCCGGGTGTATTGCTGAAAAATGCCGAGCCGCCGGCCCGCGACTGAATGACGCCTGCCGTTGCCGAAAGGGCGGACAGGGTGATGATGCCGAATGCTACCGCGGCGACGGTGCCGTTTCTGGCACGCAAATGCAGAACCGGCGGAACTGAATTTGTGATCGGATTGATTTCGGGAAGTTCGAAATCTGTTTTCCCGAATGGATGTGCGATAAAACGCCAGAAGTGAAAGCGCGCACTTCTCCCCGTATCGGTCATGTTTTCCCCTCCCTCCCAAATATTTTGAATTTTTTTAGAAATTTTATTGCATGGAAGGGTAGGTTATACTCCAAATTGTTTCAATGCATATTTATTTGACCGGCGTCATGCGATCGCTTCGGCGCATCGCGGCCGTCGGAGCAAGGCGGGGAGATTCCGGAATTCGATTCCCGGCCCGGGCTCGGCCCGGCACCGGGACGGGGGCGTGTCCTCGGTGCGCGGGCCGGCCGGCAAGACGCGGGGAAAAGAGGGGAGGCCGTCGAGAGGCCCCGTCAGGTCGTGTCGGAAGAGGCGGTCGCCCGTTTGCGGCCGGTGATCATCGCCCGCACCAGATTCTCATGATGGCGGATGCTGGCCAGAAGAACACCGGCAACATGAAGGCCGACGAGCAGCAGCAGGCCGTTGGCCAGCGTTTCGTGCAGCTCCTCGATCCATTCGTTGCCCCAGAAGGCATCGGTCGTGGCTAGCCAGCCGGTGAAGCTGGTGCCGAGCAGGAGGCACAGCAGCGCCACGATCATGGCGCCGCCGGCCGGATTGTGGCCGAGATAACGCCGCTCCCGTCCGGCCACGACATTCTTCAGGTAGGCGATGACCGTGCGCGGCGGCTTGACGAACTCGCTGAAGCGGGCGTGGCGGGGGCCGATCAGGCCCCAGACGAGGCGGAACAGGACGAGCGCCGCCGCCGCGTATCCCGCCCACTCGTGCAGATCGTCCCATTCGTCGGCGGTGACCCAGGCGATGGCGAAACTGCCGACCAGGGACCAGTGGAATATCCGGACGATGGGATCCCAGACCTTGATCTCCGCACTCACCGGTTTCAGTCCTCCATTTTCTGGCGCACGGTCGCAAGGGATTTGGGATTGAAATAGGCCTCGATGCGGCGACCGTCGGGGGCGAAGCCGTAGACCTCGTAGCAGCCGTCATCGACCTTGATACGCTTGACCTTCCAGCCCTCAGCCGTCAGCTTCTTTTCCAGCGTCTCACGGGATTGCCATTCGTTCCTGGGGGTGGTGCATTTCTCGCTGGCCAGCGCGCTTCCCGTTCCCAGAACGATCAAGGCCAGTGCCGCAAGCAGGGTGTGCTTCATCGATTTCTCCTTTTTTCAAGAGCAACTTTCCATAAACGAGTACCGTCGTGCCGGACCATGCCCGAAGACCCTGACACGGCCCTGAATCAAAACCGGATTTCGAGTCAGCCTGGTGTCAGATTGTCGCGACACAGTGTCCGGTCATGGATGACCGAGGCCGCATGCGTGTTCTGCTGATCGAGGATGAACCCTACTTGGGCCAAGCCGTTCAGGAGCACGTCGCCCGTGGTGGGCACGCGGTGGACTGGGTGCAGCGGCTCGACGAGGCCGATGCGGCTCTGCGCACGGTCGATTACGGGGTGATCCTGCTCGATCTGCATCTGCCCGACGGGCGTGGGCTCGATCTGCTGCGCACGCTGCGCCGCCGGGGGGACAAGCGCCCGGTCATCATCCTGACCGCACGTGATCAGATCCGCGACCGGATCGAAGGTCTGAACGCCGGGGCCGACGATTATCTGGTCAAGCCGTTCGACCTTGACGAACTCGTGGCCCGGATCCTGGCCGTCGCGCGGCGCTACGGCGGCAATCCCAATCCGGTCGTGCGCGTCGGAGAGGTGGAAATCGATCTGGCCGATCGTCACGTTCGTCGCGATGGGCGCGATGTGGAGCTGACCGGGCGCGAATGGGCGATCGTCGATCAGCTTGCCCGCCACCCCAAGGCAACGATCTCCAAGGAACAGCTCGAAGAGACGCTTTATGCTTTCGGTGCGGAAATAGAAAGCAACGCCGTCGAAGTCTATATCAGTCGTCTGCGCAAGAAGCTGGGGCGCGATTTCATCCGCACCATCCGCGGTCTCGGGTATCGCCTGGGGGGCTAGATTTGGCGCGCTGGAGCATCGCCAACCGGCTGATCGGAACCCTGACCTTTGCACTGAGCGCTCTGTGGCTGGCCGCGACCGCGGCTTCGTCGTTCGTCATGCTGCAAGAGATCGGCGAAGTCTTCGACAGCGCCTTGCAGGAAACCGCTCAGCGTCTTCTTCCTCTGGCCGTTGACCACATTCGCGACCTTGCCGACAATGAAGATGACGACAAGGACGAGGAATGGGGGCGGGAAATCACCGACACCCTGCCGGTTCCCGCGCACAAGGAGTATCTGATCTATCAGGTGCGCGATGTTCGCGGCCATCTTCTTCTGCGCTCCCACGATGCGCCAACGGCGCCATTTCCGATTCCCCTTCGTCCTGGATTTCAGGATTTCGGAGACTGGCGCTACTACACCGAGACGACGCGCGACAGGACGCTGTTCATCCAGGTTGCCGAGCGGCTGTCGAAGCGCACCGAGGCTATCCAGGAAACCCTGCTCTCGCAGGTGGCGCCGCTTGTCGCCCTGATCCCGCTGACGGCCATTCTCATCGTCTGGACGGTGCGCCGCGCGACGCAGCCGATCGAGCGGGTCCGCGAAGAAATCCGCCGTCGCGGCGGCACCAATCTGTCGCCGATTCCCGACACTGATCTGCCGGTGGAACTGGTCCCCATCATCCGGGACGTCAATCGCCTGCTGGAACGCCTCAACCAGGCGCTGGAAGGCGAGCGTGCCTTTGCCGCCAACAGTGCTCACGAACTGCGCACCCCGGTGGCGACGGCGCTGGCCCAGGTGCAGCGGCTGATTGCCGAACTTGGGCAGGGACCGGACAAGGAACGGGCAATGCAGATTGCCGAAACCCTGCGCCGGCTCGCCAACCTGGTCGAAAAGTTGCTGCAACTGGCCCGCGCCGAGGCCGGTATCGGGCTCAGTCGTGAACCGGTCGATCTGCTGCCGGTGGTGCGTCTCCTGGTCGACGAATTTTCCCGTCGCGGCGATGTCGGCTCGCGGCTGCGCTTCGATACGCGGGGCTTGTCTGCATTGCCGGCGCGTATCGACATCGATGCCTTCGGCATCGCCCTGCGCAATGTTCTCGACAACGCGCTCATGCACGGGGTCACCGATGCGCCGATCGAGGTCACCGTAATGCCGGACCGCAGCATTCACGTCATCAGTGGCGGCCCGCCGGTACCGCGCGAGGTGTTGGCAAGCCTCACCCAGCGCTTCAAACGGGGCCGGGCGCGCGGGCCCGGTTCGGGGCTCGGTCTGGCCATTGCCGATGCCATCATGCGCCAGTCGGGCGGCGCCCTGGAACTGAAATCGCCGGCCACGGGCCGCGACGACGGCTTCGAGGTCGTGTTGCGGCTGCAATAGGACCTGCGGCCGACAAAAGGTTGAATGAGGCAACTGCCACGTTTAGTGTGGCAATCACCAATATTTGCGAGAGAGCCAATCCCCGCGGCGACGGGACGCGGGGACGGGTTGCACGGCCGCACCGGCGGGTCGGCAAGCGAAGGCCGGCGGACAGCGATCGCACCGACGAAGGGGAGGCACGAGGAGCAATGGATTTCATTTTCATGCTGACCCGTCACGACCGGACGGTGGAAGACTGTCTGGCGGTGCTCGACCGGGTGGTTCCGCTCGGGCTTGCGCATATCGGCTTCAAGGATGTCGGAGTCGCGCTGCCGGTGCTCAGGACGCTGAACCGCCGCATCAAGGAAGCCGGGGCGACAAGCTATATGGAAGTCGTCAGCGAAACGCCGCAGGCGGCGCTCGATTCGGCGCGCGCCGCGGTCGATATCGGTGTCGATGTCCTGCTCGGCGGTACCGACATCGACGCCATTCAGGCCATCCTCGCCGGCACCGCCATTGCCTGCTACCCATTTCCCGGCCGGCCCGTCGGTCATCCCACCCGTCTCGACGGCACGCCGGAGCAGATTGCCGATCATTGCCGGGCGTTCGTGGACAAGGGCGCGGCGGGGGTCGATCTCCTTGCCTACCGCGCCACCGCGGCCGAACCGCTGGCGCTGGTACGTGCCGCGCGGGCGGCGCTGGGGGGGCGCGGGCGGCTGATCGTCGCCGGCAGCATCGATTCACCGGCGCGCGTGCGGGCGCTGGCAGGCGCCGGTGCCGATGCTTTCACCATCGGCTCGGCCATCTTCGACGGCACCTTTGCGCCCGGGGTCGCGGACCTTGCGGCACGCGTGCGGGCGGTTCTCGACGCCTGCCGGGATACCCGGGCGGCGGCACCGTGATCGTCGGGATCGACGTCGGAACGCAGAGCCTGAAGGTCGTCGTCTGCGACGATACGCTGCGCGTACGCGGCGAGGCTGCGCAGCCCTATGCTCTGCACGTTCCCGCCCCGGGGTGGGCCGAACAGGATCCGCACCTGTGGGAAGCCGCCCTTGGCCCCGCCATTGCCGCTGCGCTTGCGCGTGCCGGCGTGGCGCCGGAGGCGGTGTGCGCTCTCGGCCTGGCCGGCCAGCTCGACGGCTGCATCGGCGTCGATCGCAGCGGCCGCGCGGTGGGGCCGGCTCTGATCTGGATGGATCGCCGGGCCGTAGCCGAGATCGCCGACGTGCCGGCCGAGGAAGTGCGCCGGCGTGCCGGGGTCGTCCTCGATGCCGGTCACATGGCGGCCAAGATCCGCTGGTGGAAGCGCCACGGCCCGCCGGGGGCGGTGCGCTATCATCAGCCGGTGTCGTATCTCGTGCGGCGCCTGAGCGGAGTCAACCGCCTTGATCATGCGGTGGCCTCGACGACTATGCTGTACGGGCTGGAGGCGCGCGACTACGACCCGGTGCTGCTCGATTTCTTCGCCATCGCGCGCGACGAACTGCCGCCGCTGGCCGAGGCGGCGGCTGCCGCCGGGCCGCTCACCGCCGAGGGCGCGCGGCTCACCGGCCTGCGCAAGGGGATCCCGGTAGCCGTCGGCACCGGCGACGACTTCTCCAACGCGCTCGGGGCCGGAGTGATCGCACCGGGCACGCTCGTCTGCTGCCTCGGAACCGCCGAGGTGGTCGGCGCACTTCATCCGCGCCCCCTGATCGACGACGCCGGGCTGGTCGAAACCCACGCCTATGTCAGCGGGCTTCATTTCATCGAAAATCCGGGCTGGCTGTCGGGCGGGGCCGTCACCTGGTTCCTGGGCGCGCACGCTCTGCCCGATCCGGCGGCCATGGATGCGTGCGCCGCGCGCGTGCCGGCCGGGGCCGGAGGCGTGACGTTTCTGCCCGCGCTGTCGGGCGCGATGGCCCCGGAATGGGTGGCCGCGGCGCGCGGATGCTACTACGGCCTCAGCGCTGCGCACGGGGTCGGACACATGGCGCGGGCGGTGCTCGAAGGCTGCGCGTTTGCCATGCGCGATGTCGTCGAGCGGCTGCGGACCATGGGGGTTGCCGTCGAGACCGTGCGTCTGCTTGGCGGCGGGGCCGCCAGTTCCCTGTGGGCGCAGATCCGGGCCGATATCCTCGGCCTGCCGGTTGAGGTGCCGGCACGCAGCGATACCTCGCCGCTGGGCGCTGCCCTGCTGGCCGCGGTGGCTGCCGGGCGTGCACCCGATGTGGTCACCGCGGCGGCCCGGCTCGACACCGACGCCGATATGCGCACGGTGATGCCGCAGGCCCACGCCCGCGCCGCCTGCGAGGCCGCGTATGCCCGCTATCGCCGGCTGTTCGACGCTCTGCGGGGGATGTTTGTGGAGGACGCATGAGCACGCGCATGACCACGCCGGGGCCCGGGGCCGCGGACGATACGCTGCACCGGCTCCTGGCTGGAACATATCCCGATCCCGACGGTGGAGCGCGAGACCTT
>RFLL01000057.1 GCA_003693905.1 Alphaproteobacteria bacterium | reverse complement strand
TGATGTGCCCGTCCGGATGGATCGCCTGTACCGGACACCCGGCAGCGCAGATGTGGCACTGCATGCCGCAATGCCAGCGCCGTTTCAGCCACTCGAACATGCGCAGGCGCGCCGGAATGGCGAGCGCGCCGCCGAGCGGACACAGATAGCGGCAGAAGGCGCGCTGAATGAACAGGCCGATTCCGAGCAGCACCAGCGGATAGATGACGAACGGCCACGCGCGGTCGAATTTGAGAACGATCGCGGTTTTGAACGGTTCGACCTCGGCCCCGAGCTGGGCAAGCGGCATCTCGCTCAGCGACAGGGCGAACAGAGCCAGAAAGATCATGTACTTGATCGGCCACAGCCGCTCGTGGAGCACGAACGGAAGGCGAATCTGGGGCACCCGCGCCCACACCGCCAGACGGTTGGACAACTCCTGCAAGGCCCCGAACGGACACAGCCAGCCGCAGAAGACGCCGCGCCCCCAGAACAGCATGGCAACCGCAACGAAACTCCACAGGATGAAGAGCAGCGGATCGAGCAGGAAGAACGACCACCGGAACTCGGTGCGGATCGCCTCGGCGAAGGTGAGCACATGAAGCACCGAAAGCTGCGCCCCGGCGTACCACCCGAGCCAGATCAGAACGAAGCTCAAGAACCCGATCCGCAGCCAGAAATGCAGCCGCCGCCGGTGCGCCAAGGTATCCTGGAAGATCAGGATCGCGGTCAGCACCGTCAGCGCCACGGCGAGAACGGCGATCTCCCCGGCCCGCAATCGCCACACCTGACGCCACAGCGCACCCCCGTCCCGTTCGGCCGTATCGGCGCGTGCCGCCCCCGCATCGCCGTCGACGCGGCGATAGCGTGCCGGCAGCTCGTAGGGGAAGGAAAAGACGGCCCGCGCCGGCGGCGTCGACGGCGCCTGATCCGTCGTCACCCGCTCGCCGGCGACCAGAATTTCAAGCCGCCACGGCGCTGCCGGATCGAACCCGGTTTCGCGGCGCACAATGAAGATCGCCATTTCGCGCAACTCCGGCGCCCCCGTCACCGCCAGCTTTTCGACCCGAATGTGATCGGACCTGGAAAAACCCACCGTGCGCATGCCCTGCACAAGCTGGATGCGATCGAAGCGGCCGCTGCGCACGTAGCCGGTGCCCTTGAACGAATAGATGCCGCGGGCGGCCACGAATATCAGGTGATCGCCCTCGTTCAAGCTCGCCAGGATACGGTTGTAGAGGCGCTCGCCGAGCAGATTGCGACCGATGCGCGCCGGCGTCGCCAGCGCGAAATAAAGATCCAGAAACGGAGCCTGCGCCGGCGGGGGATCGACTCCCGGCGGGAAGTATCGTGCGCCCTGTTCCGCCAGCGCGGCTTCCAGCGCACCGACGGTGACGGTGCGGTGGGCCAGCGAGCCTTCGACCATCAGCGTGGTCCAGTCGGCCAGGGCAAAGCTTTCAAGGTCGATCCGCGTCTTCCCGAGCAGACCGCGGCTGCGCGCAACGGCCCGGGCCGCGCGCAGGATGGCGTCATTCATGACGACGGAGGAAATGGTCGCCCCGCTGACCGCATCGACCGTATCGGCCGCCTCATTGTCGCGCCCGGCGCCGCGCACGACGACGATTGGCCGGCGCACGTCGCGGCCGCGATACTGGGCCACGAAAGCGGCCAGATCTTCTTCGGCGACGCCGATGATCAGTATCGGTTCATGGTGTTCGACCAGCACGGCACCGGTGATGCGCCCGTCCATGTCGATACCGACGGCGATATTCAGCGGCTTGCCGGAAAATCCGGCCGAGTCCACGACTTGGCGGGTCAGAAAGACATAGCCGATGCGCGTCCCGTCGCGGTAGGCGGCCGCCGCCGGGGGCGTACCCTCGAGAGCGCCGAACCCGGTCGCTTCGGGAAAGACGCGGGCGAACACGGCCTGCAAATCCGCAGATGACGGGGGTGACGGGAATGACGGGGATGGCGTCGTGGCCGCCTGCGCTGCGGCGCCCCGAGACACGGCCATGGGCATGAGCAGTGCCCATGCGACAAGGCTCACGCACGCCATGCGCGCCACGCGCCACATGGACGCCGCCATAGAGCACCGCACGGTCGCGGCCCTCCACCGCCCCCGCTTCATGTCCGCCTCATGATCGTCGCGGTTTCCAGGATCCGGCCGTCTGCGTGCGACCGGTTCGCGGCCGGGATGATTCCGGCTGTCCGGGCCGACGTCTTTGATTTCGCTCAAATGACGGATTTTCCCATTGTTTGATGCAAATCAAGGAAACCCGCGACAAGGCGCGAGACAGTCCGGCCGCTGTTTTCAGCTTGGAGGATCGGTTATGAGACGGGGAATCGTACAGGTGGTTGCGGGCCTTGCCGTCGTCGGACTGCTCAGCGGCACGGCGCTGGCTCAGACGCAACCCAAACCGGAAGACATCAAAAAGCACGAAACGTCGCCAGGCGGTCAATACGAACCGTCGCTGGACGTTCTGCAACAGGAAAAGACGACGACGCCGGGCACCAAGCCGGGCGTGCCGACGTTGACCAAGGCGGAGTTCGAAGCCGCCAAGCAGATCTATTTTCAACGCTGCGCCGGCTGTCACGGCGTGTTGCGCAAAGGCGCGACCGGCAAGCCGCTGACCACCGACATCACTAAGAAGCTCGGTTACGACTACCTCAAGGCCTTCATCACCTACGGCTCGCCGGCGGGCATGCCGAACTGGGGCACCTCCGGCGATCTGACGGAAGAGCAGATCGACCTCATGGCGCGCTATCTGCTCAACGAGCCGCCGCAGCCGCCTGAATTCGGCATGAAGGAAATGCAGGCCACCTGGAAGGTCCTGGTGCCGGTGGACAAGCGGCCGAAGAAGCAGATGAACGATCTTGATCTCGACAATCTGTTCTCGGTCACCCTGCGCGACAGCGGCGAAGTCGCCCTGATCGACGGTCACAGCAAGAAGATCGTTCAGGTGCTCAAGACCGGTTATGCCGTGCACATCTCGCGGCTGTCGGCGTCGGGGCGTTATCTCTACACCATCGGCCGCGATGCCAAGATCAACCTGATCGACCTGTGGATGGATCCGCCCCAGACGGTGGCCGAAGTCAAGATCGGCATAGAGGCGCGCTCGGTCGAAACCTCCAAGATGAAAGGCTGGGAGGACAAGTACGCCATCGCCGGTGCGTACTGGCCGCCGCAGTACGTCATCATGGAGGGCGATACGCTCAAGCCGCTCAAGATCGTTTCGACCCGCGGCATGACGTACGACACGCAGGAGTACCACCCAGAACCGCGCGTGGCCTCCATCGTCGCCTCGCACTACCGTCCCGAGTTCGTGGTCAACGTCAAGGAAACCGGCCACATCCTGATGGTCAACTACGAGGACATCAAGAACCTCACGGTGACCGACATCGAAGCCGAACGGTTCCTTCATGACGGCGGCTTCGATTCGACCGGGCGTTACTTCCTGGTGGCCGCCAACGCCCGCAACCGTGTCGCCGTTGTCGATACCAAGGAAGACAAGCTGGTGGCGCTGATCGACACCCAAGGCATCAAACCGCACCCGGGACGCGGTGCCAACATCAAGCATCCCAAGTACGGGCCGGTCTGGGTCACCAGCCACCTCGGCGATGAAACGATTTCGCTGATCGGCACCGATCCCGAAGGCCATCCCGAATACGCCTGGAAGGTTGTTGAAACCCTGGAGGGTCAGGGTGGCGGTTCGCTGTTCGTCAAGACCCATCCCAACTCCACCAACCTGTGGGTCGATACGCCGCTCAACCCCGAGGCGGAGATTGCGTCCTCGGTCGCGGTGTTCGACGTCAATAATCTGGAGGCCGGTTACGAGGTCATTCCGATCGGCGAATGGTCAGGCATCGGCGAAGGCGTGCGCCGTGTCGTTCAGGGTGAATACAACAAGGACGGCACGGAGATCTGGTTCTCGGTGTGGAACGCCAAGGAGCAGGAATCGGCCATCGTCGTCGTCGATGACAAGACGCGCAAGCTGAAGTACGTCATCCGCGACAAACGGCTGATCACGCCGACCGGCAAGTTCAACGTCTACAATACGCGGAACGATATCTACTGATCACCGGCGTGCGGGCGGGGTGTGCTGCCCCGCCCGCTTCGGCGACGGCCCGACAAGTCTGACGGAATTTACGAATCTACGAGATCGAGGCGCAAGGGAGCGGGCAGGATGTCATCACAAATCGGCATGGTCCATCTGGTCGGCGCAGGCCCCGGTGATCCCGAACTGATGACCCTGAAGGCCCTGCGTCTGCTGCGCGAAGCCGATGTCGTGGTCTATGACCGGCTGGTTTCGCAGAGCATCCTCGAATCCGTTCCACCCCACGCGATGCGCATCTTCGTCGGCAAGGCGCGCGGCCATCACAGCGCGCCGCAGGACGAGATCAACGAGATTCTGGTGCGCCTGGCTCGCGCCGGGCGCCGTGTCGTGCGCCTCAAGGGCGGCGACCCCTTCATTTTCGGACGCGGCAGCGAAGAGACCGAATACCTGACCCGCGCCGGCGTCCCGTTCGAGGTCGTACCCGGTATCACCGCCGCCTCCGGCTGTGCCGCGGTGGCCGGTATTCCGCTCACCCACCGCGGTCTGGCCAGCGGCGTGCGATTCGTTACCGGCCACTGCCGCAACAATGGCGAACTCGATCTGAACTGGACCAGCCTGGCCGACCCGGATACAACGCTCGTCGTCTACATGGGCCTGGCCAACCTGGCCCTGATCGCGCGACGCCTGATCGCCGCCGGATTGCCGGCGGACACGCCGGCGGCCGCGATTTCCTGCGCCACCACCAAACGTCAGCGTCATTGCGCCGCACCGCTTGAATCGCTGCCGGCGCAGGTGGCGGCGGCCGCTCTGCCGGCACCGACGGTGATCGTGATCGGCCGGGTCGTGGCCCTGTCCGGGTTGTGGCCGGCCCGCGCCGAAGGCGCGCATGCCCCCGATCTCGACGCCGACGCCGGCACCAACGCCAGTGCGGGGAGCGCCGGCCATGCGCGCTAGAGGGCTGTGGATGGTCCGGCCGCTGTCGGCCGTCGCGTTCGCCACGATGGCGATGGCGGCGGCGATGGCGACGGTGGCGGCCGGATGGGCGGCCGATCACGCCGTCGCGCCCCCGGCGCCGCGTCAAAGCGAGCTTCTCTATCTGCTGCGCCAGGACTGCGGCTCGTGTCACGGGCTCACCCTCAAGGGTGGTTTGGGACCGCCGCTGCTGCCCGAGGCCCTGGCCGCGCGCAGCGACGAAGACCTGGTGGCGGCGATCGTCGAGGGGCGCCCCGGTACGCCGATGCCGCCGTGGGGGTTCGAAATCAGCCGTGACGAGGCCGCGTGGCTGGTCCGGCGTCTGCGCGAAGGACTGTAGCCATGCGTGGCACCGGTACCTTGATCCGCGACTTCGTTCTGGCCGCAACGCTGGTGGGCCTGTCGGCGTGCGCCGGGCAGGTGCGCGGCACCGGCGATCTGGGCCTGGTGATCGAACGCGCCGCCGGGCGGGTGCAGGTGGTGGAGACCACCGGGCGCACGGCGCTGGGCGCGATTTCCGGCCTCGGCGACCTGTCGCACGCCTCGGTCGTCTACAGCCGGGACGAACGCCATGCCTTCGTCTTCGGCCGTGACGGCGGCCTGAGCAAGGTCGACCTGCTGAGCGAGCGCCTGGTCAAGCGCGTGGTTCAGGCCGGCAACAGCATCGGCGGCGCGATTTCCCAGGACGGTACACTGGTGGCGGTCTCCAACTACCAGCCCGGCGGAGTGCGGATCTTCGATGCCCGCACGCTCGATCTGGTCGCCGACATCCCCGCCGTTTACGGCGACGGCACCACGCGCTCCAAGGTCGTCGGCCTGGTCGATGCGCCGGGGCAGCGGTTCGTGTTCAGCCTGTTCGATGCCGGCGAAATCTGGGTCGTCGATCTCAGCGATCCCAGTGCGCCGGCGATCCGCCGCTTCCGCGATATCGGGCGACAGCCGTACGACGGCCTGATTACGCCCGACGGACGCTATTACCTGGCCGGCCTGTTCGGCGAGGACGGGGTGGCGCTGCTCGATCTGTGGAACCTGGATGCCGGCGTGCGCCGGATACTCGACGGCTACGGCCGCGGTGAAGAGCCTTTGCCGGTCTACAAGATGCCGCATCTCGAAGGCTGGGCTGCTGCCGGCGATCAGCTTTTCCTGCCTGCGGTCGGGCGTCACGAGGTGCTGGTCATCGACCGCCGCGACTGGCGCGAGGTCGGACGTATCGCGGTGGCCGGCCAGCCGGTGTTCGTCGAAGCGCGACCCGACGGGCGCCAGGTATGGGTCAACTTCGCCCACCCCGACAACGACGTCGTGCAGGTGATCGATGTCGCAACCCGCCAGGTGGTGCGCACCCTGCACCCCGGCAAAGGCGTCATGCATCTCGAATTCACGCCGCGCGGCGAACAGGTGTGGCTGTCGTTGCGCGACGAAAACCGGGTCGAGGTCTACGACACGCGCACCCTGCAACGCATCGCCACGCTGCCAGCCGACAAGCCGAGCGGGATTTTCCTGACCGCCCGCGCCCACCGGATCGGGCTGTAGGGAGCGGAATGAGATGACGCACCGGACGCCCCCCTCCGACGCCGCCATCGACGTCACCGCCCTGTGTGCACGCGACCGGCAGTTGCTCGACGCCTTCCAGCGCGATTTTCCGCTGACCCCGCGCCCCTTTGCCGACATCGCCCGGCGCGTGAGCTGTGACGAGGCGGAGGTCATCGCCGCCTACCGCCGCCTGACCGCCGGCGGCGCGATCTCGCGCATCGGTGCCGTGGTGGCGCCGCACAAAACGGGATGGAGCACGCTGGCGGCGATGGCCGTGCCGCCGGCGCGCCTCGAGGAGGTCGCGGCGCTGGTCAGCACCTACCCGGAGGTCAACCACAACTACGAACGCGAGCATGCCTTCAACCTGTGGTTCGTCATCACCGCGCCGTCACAGACCCAGGTCGCCGAGGTCCTGAACGACATCGCGACACGCACCGGTCTCGACGTGCTCGATCTGCCGATGATCGACTCGTACCGTCTGGACTTGGGGTTCCCGCTGCAATGGACATGAACGCCCCCGCCACCACGGCCGCCACGTCCCCCGTTGCCGCCACGCCACTGGGGCCGGACGACATCGACCGTCGCCTGATCGCCGCGCTCGAAGACGGCCTGCCGATCGTCCCGCGGCCCTATGCGGAGCTCGGCGCGCGGCTCGGCCTTGGCGAGGACGAGATCATCGTGCGTCTGGCGCGCCTGATCGAACTCGGTCTGGTGCGCCGCTTCGGCGTCATCGTGCGCCACCGCGCGCTCGGCTACCGGGCCAATGCGATGGTGGTGTGGGACGTGCCCGCAGAACGCATCGCCACCGCGGCGCAGCGTCTGGCCGCGTTGCCGTTCGTCACCCTGTGCTATCGCCGCCCGCGCCGCCTGCCGGCGTGGCCGTATACCCTCTACTGCATGATCCACGGGCGCGACCGCGCCGCCGTCATGACACTGATCGAGCGTGCAACCGAGGCCGCAGGATTGCACGATGTCCCACGGGCGGTGCTGTTCAGCCGCCGCTGTTTCAAGCAGTGCGGTGCACGTTACGGCGCGCCGCCACAATCACCCGATACGGCCGGAACGGAGGAGACGGCGGAGTGAGCGACACCGATGCCATGACCCTCGACCCCGTCGACCGGCATCTGATCAACGCGCTTCAGGACGGCTTCCCGATCGTCGAGCGCCCGTTTGCCGCCGTCGCCGCGCAGCTCGACCTCGACGAGGACGAGGTCGTCGCCCGTATCCGCCGGTTGCTTGACGCCGGTGTGCTGTCGCGCTTCGGCCCCCTTTACGACGCCGAACGCATGGGCGGCGGGTTGACCCTGGCCGCGCTCGCGGTCCCGCCGGAGCGCTTCGACGAAGTGGCCGGGATCGTCAACGCCTTTCCCGAGGTCGCCCACAACTACGCCCGCGACCATGCACTCAACATGTGGTTCGTGATCGCGACCGAACGGCCGCAGCAGGTCCGCAGCGTCATCGAGGCCATCGAAGCGGCGAGCGGATTGCCGGTGCTCGATCTGCCGAAGATCGAGGAATACTTCCTGGGACTGAGGCTGGATGCATGAGCGCGCCCATGACCCGTGCGAACGCGCAACCATCTCCGGAGGCTTCCCCGGTCGTCATCGACGCCATAGACCGGCGCCTCATCGCCGCCACACAGAGCGGCCTGCCGCTGGACGCGCGCCCGTACCACGCCGTGGCCAGACGCCTCGGACTCGATCCGCACGACGTCATGGCGCGCCTGACCCGCCTGCAGGCGGCAGGCGTGATCCGGCGCATCGGTGCCGTGCCCAATCACTATGCGCTCGGGTACCGGGCCAACGGCATGAGCGTGTGGGACATCCCCGATACCCGTATCGACGCGGCGGGACGGCGCGTCGGCGCCCTCGATTTCGTCAGCCACTGCTACCGGCGGCCGCGCCGGCCGCCGCTGTGGCCGTACAACCTGTTCGCCATGGTGCACGGCCGCGACCGCGCCGAGGTCGAGGACAAGGTGGCAAGGATCGCCGCTCTGCTCGGCCCCGACGTGCGCGCCCATGCGGTTCTTTACAGCACCCGCATCCTGAAAAAGACCGGCCTGCGCATCGCCGCACCGTCACCCGCCTATCCATCATCGCAGGGGAGCGAGCCATGTTCCGTCTGAGTCAGTTCATGCGCGAAATCGTTGCCCCGACTCCGGTGCGCGCGATGCGCCCGCGCGGCCCGGTGGTGATCTGGAACCTGATCCGCCGCTGCAACCTCAATTGCAGGCACTGCTACTCGCTGTCCGCCGACGTCGATTTCCCCGGCGAGCTGACGAGCGAAGATGTCTTCGCCGTCATGGACGACCTCAAGGCCTATGGCGTGCCGGTGCTGATCCTGTCCGGGGGCGAGCCGCTGCTACGCCCCGACATCTTCGAGATTTCGCGCCGCGCCAAGGACATGGGCTTCTACGTCGGGCTGTCGACCAACGGTGCCCTGATCGACGCACCGATGGCCGATCGCATCGCCGCGGTCGGCTACGATTACGTCGGCGTCAGCCTCGACGGTATCGGCGCCGTGCACGACCGTTTCCGCCGTCAGGCAGGGGCGTTCGCGCGCAGTCTGGCCGGCATCCGCCACTGCCGCGATCGCGGCATCAAGGTCGGTCTGCGCTACACCATGACCGAACAGAACCGCGAATCGTTCGAGCCGCTGCTCGACCTCATGGAAGAGGAAGAGATCGACAAGTTCTATTTGTCGCACCTCGTCTATGCCGGGCGCGGCAACCGCTACCGCGAGGACGATGCCATCCATGCCACCACGCGCGCGGCCATGGACATCCTGTTCGCGCGCTGCTGGTCGCACGTGGTGCGCGGCCTCGAGACCGAATTCGTCACCGGCAACAACGATGCCGACGGTGCCTACTTCCTGATGTGGGCGCGCCGGCGCTTCCCCCACATGGAACATCATCTGCGCGCCAAGCTGGCGGCGTGGGGCGGCAATGCCTCGGGCGTCAACGTCGCCAACATCGACAACCTGGGCAACGTGCATCCCGACACCTTCTGGTGGCACTACACCCTGGGCAACGTGCGCGAACGGCCGTTCTCCGAGATCTGGGACGACGTCTCCGACCCCATCATGGCCGGTCTGAAACGGCGCCCGCGGGCCATCGGCGGGCGCTGTGGACGGTGCCGGTTCTTCGATATCTGCGGCGGCAACACCCGGGTGCGCGCCCTGCAACTGACCGGCGATCCGTGGGCCGAGGATCCGGCCTGTTATCTCAGCAACGCGGAAATCGGCGCTGAAGACGGCACTCCCCGTGTCCGTCTCAGCCCCTATCGAGGCAAGCGACATGTCCGCGCGGTTTCGTAACGGCACGCGGCGCGCCGTCATCGCCGCAACGGCCCTGGGGACGGCGGCGCTCCTGATACCGGCGGTCGGCGCCATGGCCCAAAGTGCCCCCCGCGACGCGGCGGCGCTTTATCGCACCTACTGCGCCTCGTGCCACGGGCCGGCCCGCCTGGGCGGCATGGGCCCGGCGCTGCTGCCGGAAAACCTGCGCCGGTTGCGCCCCGAACGAGCCCGCAAGGTCATCGCCGAAGGACGCGCGGCGACGCAGATGCCGGCCTTCGCAGAGACCTTGAGCGCCGAGGACATCGCCGCGCTCGCCGCCTACATCTACCGGCCGCCGGCGACACCGCCGGTGTGGGGCCGGACCGAGATCGAAGCCTCGCGCGAGGTCGTCGTCGATCCGGCCACGTTGCCCGAAGACCCGGTTTTCGATGCCGATCCGCTCAACCTGTTCGTGGTGGTGGAAAGCGGCGATCATCACGTGACAATTCTCGACGGTGACCGCTTCACGCCGATCACCCGCTTTCCCAGCCGCTATGCCCTGCACGGCGGGCCGAAGTTTTCGCCCGACGGTCGCTTCGTCTACTTCGCCTCGCGCGACGGCTGGATCACCAAGTACGACCTGTACAGCCTCCAGATCGTTGCCGAGGTGCGCGCCGGCATCAACACGCGCAACCTGGCGATCTCGCACGACGGGCGCGTGGTCGCGGTCGCCAACTACCTGCCGCATACGCTGGTTCTGCTCGATGCGCGCGATCTGGCGCCGCTCAAGGTGATCGCGGCCACCGATGCACGCGGCAGAACCACCTCGCGCGTCAGCGCCGTCTATCAGGCGGCCCCGCGCCAAAGCTTCGTCGTCGCCCTCAAGGACGTGCCCGAGCTGTGGGAGATCTCGTACGCGAAAAACCCGCCGCCGGCCTACGGCGGCCTCGTGCACAGCTACGAGAAGGGCATGGTCGAGGCGATTCCCACCCAGGGCACGTTTCCGATTCGACGCATCGCCCTCGATGAACCGCTGGACGATTTCTTCTTTGATCCCACCTATCGCACGCTGATCGGCTCGGCCCGCGACGGCGGGCGTGCCGTCGTCGTCCATCTCGACGTGCGCCGGGCGATCGCCGAGATCCCCCTGCCCGGTCTGCCACATCTCGGCTCCGGCATCTCGTGGCGGCGGAACGGGCGCCGGGTGATGGCAACGCCGCACCTGAAGGAAGCCGCGATCAGCGTCATCGATATGACCGACTGGTCGATCGTCAAGCGCATCAGGACTCTGGGCCCCGGGTTCTTTCTGCGCAGCCACGAAAACTCGCCCTACGCCTGGGCCGACGTCTTCTTCGGCAAGAACCGCGATGCGGTGCACGTGATCGACAAGCAGAGTCTGGAAATCGTGCGCACCCTGCGCCCGGCCCCCGGTAAAACCGCCGCCCATGTCGAGTTCACCCGCGACGGGCGCTACGCCCTGCTCAGCATTTGGGACATGGACGGCGCGATCGTCGTCTACGACGCCCGCACGCTCGAAGAAGTCAAACGCATCCCGATGGTCAAACCCTCCGGCAAGTACAATGTCTACAACAAGATCCATCTGTCCGAAGGGACCAGCCACTGATCCCGGCACCGGCGCGGGGCCGGCGGCAGAGCCCGGCGATGCGGTGATTCTGTGCGCCCACGGCGTGCGTGCACGCCCCGGCATCGCCGAGGCCCACGCCCGCGCGCTCGAACAGCGGGCCCGCTATGCGGCGGTGCGCGCCTGCTGTCTGTTCGGAACCCCGGATCTGGCAACGACGGTGCACAGCGTCGATGCCGCCCGGATCCACGTCGTGCCGCTGCTCATGGCCGACGGGTACACCAGCCGCACGGCGCTGCCGCGCGCCGTTGCCCGAGCGATGCGTGAAGGCCGGCCCTTGCACGTTCATCCACCGGTCGGATTGCACCCGGCGATGAGCGAGCTGATCCGCGATCAGGCACATGCGCTCTGCCGCGCGCGCGGCTGGGCCGCGGAAACAACGGCGCTGGTTCTGGCCGCACACGGCAGCCCGCGCGATTCCGGCTCGCGCCAGGCGGCGCAACAGCACGCCGCACGCCTGGCGACAAGCGGCACCTTCGCCCGCGTCGCGGCCGCGTTTCTGGAACTTGCACCGCGCGTCCCGGTGACGATCGCGCGCCTGACCACCGCGCCCGACGTGGCCCATGTCGTGGTCGTCGGCCTGTTTCTCGATTCGGGCCCGCACGGACGGGACGACATGGCGACCCTGCTGCGCCCCTTTGGCGAGACCGTCGCCTATGCCGGGCCGATCGGGACCGCGCCGGGTTTCGTCGACATCATCGCGGCAGCCCTGGCCGCCGGCCGGGGCGCAGACGCGGATACGGCCGCCTGAGCCAGCCGCTGCCGATATCCGGTACCTGGTCTAATACCGGTAGTGGTCCGGCTTGAACGGCCCCTCCGGCGGCACGCCGATATAAGCCGCCTGCTTGTCCGACAGCTTCGACAGCCTGGCCCCGACCTTGGCCAGATGCAGCGCCGCCACCTTTTCGTCCAGGTGCTTGGGCAGCACGTAGACCTTCCTGTCGTACTTGCCGGGGTTGGCAAACAGCTCGATCTGGGCCAGCACCTGGTTGGTGAACGACGCACTCATGACGAAGCTGGGATGGCCGGTGGCGCAGCCCAGATTCACCAACCGCCCTTCGGCCAGCAGGATCAGCCGCTTGCCATCGGGGAAAGTGATCTCGTCCACCTGCGGCTTGATGTTGGTCCACTGGAAATTGCGCAACGCACCGACCTGAATCTCGTTGTCGAAGTGGCCGAT
>RFLL01000056.1 GCA_003693905.1 Alphaproteobacteria bacterium | reverse complement strand
GCGCCACGAGATCGAGCAGCCGGGTCAGGTCGGGTTCGCGGCGCCCGGCGCGATCGTACCACCCCGCCTTGCGCAAAGCCCGGTTGAGCGCCACGACGAGCAGAAACGCGACCCCGACGGCCGCCAGAGCGCCCAGCCTGTGCGGATCCATGGCCGACGGCACCTCGTCCAGCCGGTTGGGATTGACGACCGCGACCGCCGGCGGCAGGCGCGGCTCGGCGGCGTGATGATCGACGACGATGACGTCGAGCCCGGCTTCGGCCGCCGCCGCCAAGGCCTCAAAGGCCACGATTCCGCAATCGACGGTGACGACGACGCGCGCACCTTCGGCCCGAAGCCGCCGCAGGGCGGGTGCGTTGGGACCATAGCCTTCGCGCAGGCGGTCGGGCACATGGACCCGCGGGTCCGGACGCACGCCGGCCGCGCGCAGAAAGCGCACCAGCAGCGCCGCCGAGGTGGCGCCATCGACGTCATAGTCACCGAAGATCGCAATCCTCTCTCCATCCATCACCGCCGCGACCAGCCGTGCAACGGCCGCGTCCATGTCCTTCAGGCGCGACGGGTCGGGCATCGAATCGCGCAGCCGCGGGGTCAGGAACGCCGGTGCTTCGTCGAGGCCGATGCCGCGGGCCGCCAGGATGCGTCCGACGATCTCGGGCACGTCGAGCCGTTGCGCCAACGCCAGACCGAGACGCGGATCGGCAAGGCGCTCTTCCCAGCGCCGGCCGCCGAGCGAATCTTCGACGCCGAGCAGGCAGGCGCGACACTGAAGCCCCCCGGCGGGAATCGCCCGTGCCGCAGCCGTTGGCGGTGCCGTCATGCCTGCTCCCCCCCGTATTTTCCGGATTTCCGGCCGGCACCCGCAGCGTCTCAGACGCCGAGGTTGTCGTACCAGGTTTTGCGCTTGAAGTTGTGATGGGCCTCGATCAGACGCACCGTACCGGATTTCGAGCGCATCACCATAGAATGGGTGACGGCGCCGTTGGCATGACGCCGCACGCCGCGCAGCATGCTGCCGTCGGTGACTCCGGTGGCAGCAAACATCACGTCGCCGCCGGCGAGCTCGTGCAGGGTGTATTTGCGATCGAAATCGGTGATGCCGCAGCGCTGCGCGCGCGCGCGTTCATCGTCGTTGCGAAACACCAGGCGGCCCTGAAACTGCCCACCGATGCACCGCAGCGCCGCAGCCGCCAGTACGCCTTCCGGCGCGCCGCCGATGCCCATGTAGATGTCGACGCCGCTGTCCGGCCGGCTGGTCGCGATCACGCCGGAGACGTCGCCGTCGCCGATCAGCATGATCCGCGCTCCCGCTTCGCGCACCTTGGCGATCAACTCGGCATGACGCGGCCGGTCGAGGATGCATACGACCAGGTCCTCGACCGCCATCTTTTTCGCCTTGGACAGGTTCTTCAGATTGACCCCCGGTTCTTCATCGAGGTCGACGACGCCTTCGGGCAGGCCGCCGCCGACCGCGATCTTGTCCATGTAAGTGTCGGGGGCGTACAGGAACCCGCCCTTCTCGGCCATCGCCACCACGGCCAGGGCATTCTGGCCGCCCTTGGCGGTGATCGTCGTGCCTTCGAGCGGATCGAGCGCGATGTCGATCTGCGGTCCGCCGGCGCCCACCTTTTCGCCGATATAGAGCATCGGCGCCTCGTCGCGCTCGCCTTCGCCGATGACGACGGTGCCTTCGATCGCCAGGCCGTTGAGTGCCTCGCGCATGGCGTTGACCGCGGCCTGATCGGCCGCCCGTTCGTCGCCGCGGCCCATCAGTCGCGACGCCGCCAGGGCCGCCGCTTCGGTCACCCGCACCGATTCCAGCGCCAGATTGCGATCCATCGCGCCATCGCTCATGTCCGCTCTCCCTGATCTTTCAAATTCATGCTCATTCCATCATAGCGTCTCGATGCGGATTCGCCGGGGCGGTTCCAGTACGCTGTCCAGCCCGGCGATGCGCGCCAGCGCCCGGTCCATCGCGGCCCCTTCGGTATCGTGCGTGGTGATGACCAGCGGCACCGCCTCGGCCGGGGCGCGCCCGCGTTGTAGCATGGCCTCGATCGAAATGCCTTCGTCGCGCAGCGCCGCGGCGACATCGGCGATGACCCCGGGGCGATCGACGACCATGAGACGGATGTAATGACTGCCGACGTGACGTTCGATCGGCAGCGACGGAAGCGCGCGCAGAGCCCGGGCCGGAACCGCAAAGACGGGCAGCACGGTACCGCGGGCGATGTCGATCAGGTCGCCGACCACTGCCGAGGCGGTCGGACCGGCGCCGGCGCCGCGGCCCTCGGCCAGCAGCGTGCCGACGAAATCGCCCTCCGCCACGACGGCGTTGAAGACGCCTTCGACGTTGGCAATCGGCGTATCCTTGCGTACCAGACAGGGATGCACGCGCTGTTCCACGGCGCCGTCGATACGCGCCGCGATCCCCAGCAGTTTGATGCGATAGCCGAGTTCCTCCGCATAGGCGATGTCGAGGGCGCTGATGTCGCGAATCCCCTCGACCGTGACACCGGCGAAATCGACCTCGCAGCCGAAGGCCAGCGCGGTCAGTATGGCCAGCTTGTGCGCGGTATCGACGCCGTCGATGTCGAAGGCGGGATCGGCTTCGGCGTAGCCGAGGCGTTGTGCTTCGCTCAGAACGTCGGCGAAGTCGCGGCCGGTTTCGCGCATCGTCGACAGGATGTAGTTGCAGGTGCCGTTCAGGATGCCGTAGACGCGCGATACGTCATTGCCAGCCAACCCCTCGCGCAGGCTCTTGATGACGGGAATGCCGCCGGCCACCGCCGCCTCGTAGCCGAGCGCGACCCCGGCATCCTCGGCCGCGCGCGCAAGCATCGTTCCGTGATGGGCGAGCAGCGCCTTGTTCGCGGTCACCACGTGACGCCCGGCGGCGATCGCGCGTTCGACGACCCGTTTGGCGACGCCATCGGCACCGCCGATCAGTTCGACCACGACGTCGGCCTCGGCGGCGGCGGCCATCGCAACCGGAT
>RFLL01000055.1 GCA_003693905.1 Alphaproteobacteria bacterium | reverse complement strand
CCACGCAGCGGGCGATGCCGGCGGCGATCAGGGCCTCCGTGCACGGCGGCGTGTGCCCGTGATGCGCACACGGCTCCAGCGTGACATAGGCGCTGGCGCCGCGCGCCGCCGCGCCGGCCGCGTTCAATGCCACCGTCTCGGCGTGGGGACGCCCGCCGGGCTGCGTCCAGCCGCGCCCGACGACGTGCCCGTCGCGCACAAGGACACAGCCCACCGCCGGGTTCGGCGCCACACGTCCCAGCCCCCGGCACGCCAGCGCCAAGGCCGCCGCCATGTGGGCACGGTCTTCATGGTGAACCGCGGCGTCCGTGGCCGGTGCCGCGCTATTCGGCTTCGGCGCCGAGCTTTTCGATGAAGGCTTCAAAATCGCGCGCTTCGCGGAAATTGCGGTAGACCGAGGCAAACCGCACATAGGCCACGGGATCGAGCGTGGCCAGCGCGTCCATGACCCGCTCGCCGATCGCCTTGGAGGGGATCTCGGACTCGCCGGTCGATTCGAAATGACGCACGATGCCGTTGACGACGCGTTCCAGCCGGTCCCGGTCGACGGGACGCTTGCGCAACGCGATGGCCATCGAGCGCACCAGCTTCTCGCGGTCGAAGGGTTCGCGTTTGCCGTTCGATTTGACGACGGTCAGCTCGCGCAGTTGCACCCGTTCGAAGGTGGTGAAGCGGGCCCCGCAGGTAACGCATTGACGGCGGCGGCGGATCGCCGAGTTGTCTTCGGTCGGACGCGAATCCTTGACCTGTGTGTCTTCGTGGCCGCAAAACGGACAGCGCATCCGTTACTCCCTACCAGTCATCCATTCATGCTTCGGGCTCATACGCTCAAGCCGGTATAGATCGGGAACCGGCGGCACAACGCCTGCACCTCCTCGCGCACCGCCTGTTCGACGGCGGTATTGTCGCCGCCGCCGACCAACCCGTCGAGAACCCGCGCAATCATTTCACCAACCTGGCGGAACTCCGCCGTGCCAAAGCCGCGCGTCGTCGCCGCCGGGGTGCCGAGGCGAATGCCCGAGGTGATGGTCGGCTTCTGCGGATCGAACGGCACTCCGTTCTTGTTGCAGGTGATGCCGGCGCGGTCGAGGCTTTCCTCCGCCGCCTTGCCGGTCAGGCCCTTGGAACGCAGATCGACCAGCATGAGATGGGTGTCGGTACCGCCGGTGACAATGTCGAAGCCGTTGTCGAGCAACACCTGGGCCAACGTCTGCGCATTGTCGACCACCTGACGGGCATAGGCCTTGAACTCGGGCTTCAGCGCCTCGCCCAGGGCCACCGCCTTGCCGGCGATGACGTGCATCAGCGGCCCGCCCTGGAGGCCCGGGAAGGCCGCCGAATTGATCTTCTTGCCGAGGTCGGGGTCGTTGGACAGCACCATGCCGCCGCGCGCACCGCGCAGGGTCTTGTGTGTCGTCGTCGTCACGACGTGGGCATGGGGCAGCGGGCTGGGATGCACGCCGGCGGCGACCAGCCCGGCGAAGTGAGCCATGTCGACCTGGAAATAGGCCCCCACCGCATCGGCGATGGCGCGGAAGCGGGCGAAATCGATGATCCGCGGATAGGCCGAGCCGCCGGCGATGATGAGGCGCGGCCTGTGCTCATGCGCCAGGCGCTCGAGCTCGTCATAGTCGATCAGGCCGGTGTCGCGATCGACCCCGTACTGAACCGCCTTGAACCATTTGCCCGACAGGTTGGGCGCCGCGCCGTGGGTCAGGTGACCGCCAGCCGACAGCGCCAGCCCCATGATGGTATCGCCCGGCCGGCACAGGCCGAGAAGGACGCACTGGTTGGCCTGGGCCCCGGAATGGGGTTGCACGTTGACGAATTCACACTCGAACAACTGCTTGGCCCGGTCGATGGCGAGCTGTTCGGCGATGTCGACGTATTCGCAGCCGCCGTAATAGCGCCGCCCCGGGTAGCCTTCGGCGTACTTGTTGGTCAGGACCGATCCTTGCGCCTCCAGCACCGCCCGCGAGACGATGTTTTCGGAGGCGATCAGCTCGATCTGTTCCTGCTGGCGGCGCAGTTCGCCGCGGATGGCCGCAGCCAGCTCCGGATCCGCATCCGCCAGACCGGCGGCAAAGAAGGCATGGCTCCCCGTCGCATTGCGCGCGTTATCAGACGTGTTCATCGTGTCGCGACCCCTCTCCCCTCAATGTCAAATCAATCCCCGCATCCGACTTTTTTTCTGTCATCGCATCTTGCGCAACAGCGAACAGCTAACCGAGCTTCGCGACACGCGCGGCATGGCGCCCGCCCTCGAACGGCGTGGTCAGGAATGCCGCCACGCAATCCCTGGCCACTTCGGCTCCAATCAACCGCGCTCCGAGCGCAAGGACGTTGGCGTCGTTGTGCGCCCGCGCCAGACGGGCCGAGGTCACGTCATGGCATACCGCCGCACGCACCTTCGGGTTGCGGTTGGCGGCAATCGAAATGCCGATACCGGTGCCGCACACGAGGATTCCCCGCTCGGCGCGCCCGGCGGCAATCGTTTCCGCCATCGCCATACCGAAATCGGGATAGTCGACCGACTGCGGCCCATCGGTGCCGAGATCGAGCACCTCCCATCCATCGCTTCGCAACATCTCTGCCAACATGGCCTTCATCTCGTAGCCGGCGTGATCGGAAGCGATGGCAATCGGTTTTTCGGACATTTCGTGATGCTCCGGCGACGGACGGCAGGCTCCATCCCATCGCGAATCGAGACCGGTCGAAGATCCCCGATATCCGCTGGCGCCGGCATGCCGCGGAGCCCGGATCGGGGCGAACCAAGACGGATCGTACCATATCTCGAATTCAGCGCAAAAGATGCCACAAGGTGTAGCCCCGCGCGCGTCGTATTTGTCGATTGGCATGTCAACTTAGGCACGAGATACAACACCAAGTAACGCGAATTAATATTACTGTTAACTTGCAAGATAATTGTTGACAGTAATTTGAAGAAATGAGATATTTTTCTCACGTCAAAGGGGGGCAAATTAAGAAAAAGGCAAAAGAATTATGGCTGATGAAACATCAGGGAAAACATTCTCTGCCGACCTTCTGCGCATGACTGCCGACGTTGTCTCTGCCTACGTAAGCAAGAATCCGCTGTCGGCCAGCGACTTGCCGAATGTGATCAGTGCCGTGCACAGCGCGTTGGCGAGTCTGAGCGGGGCGGACTCCCGGGCCGAGCGCGAACCGCCACGCCCGGCGGTACCGATCCGCAAATCGGTCACACCCGACTACATCATCTGCCTCGAAGACGGAAAGAAACTGAAGATGCTCAAACGGCATCTGCGCACGGTCTACAACATGTCGCCGGAAGAGTACCGGGCCAAATGGGGCCTCGGCCCCGACTATCCGATGGTCGCCCCCAATTACGCCAAGCGACGCTCCGAATTCGCCAAACGCATCGGCCTGGGGCAAAGCCCGCGGCGACGCAAACGAGCCACCGGTTGAAGAAGGCCGCTTCTTCTG
>RFLL01000054.1 GCA_003693905.1 Alphaproteobacteria bacterium | reverse complement strand
GTGCCCGCGAGCGCTTTCTCGATCTGGAAATCGCGGCCCGGGAACGCGCCGGTTTGCCGCCGTTCGGTCGCCTGGCGGCGATGATCCTTTCCAGCCCCGATGCCCGCGCGCTCGATGCCGCCGCCGGGGCCCTGGCCCGCGCCGCGCCGCGCCGTACGGGGGTGCAGATTCTGGGGCCCGCCCCGGCGCCGCTGGCGATTCTGCGCGGGCGCCATCGTCAGCGGTTTCTGATCAAAACCCGCCGCGACGTGCGCCCGCAGCCGATTCTGCGCGCCTGGCTGGCTGCGGTCCGGTTGCCCGGCAGCGTGCGCCTCCAGATCGACATCGATCCGTACAGCTTTCTCTGATCACCCGTCTTTTCTCCGATCGCCCGTACCGGTGATGCCGGCCGCGATTTCCCGGCAGGCCCCCGGGCGGATCGACCGCGGAACAGGTTGGCCGTGGCGTGGCGGCGCGTTCCTGATAGGGTGCGTGGGCAAAATTTGCAAACGAATGGAAAAAGTGGAGATATGATCATGGAACAGCCGGTTTCCCCAACCCCGCCCGGGTTTCACGCGCTGACCCCGCACATCGTTGTCGACGATGCGGCCGCGGCCCTGGCGTTCTACGAACAGGCCCTGGGGGCGCAGGAACTGCTTCGCATGTCGTCGCCGGATGGTGCGCACGTGCTGCATGCTGAAATGCAGATCGGTGATTCGCGGATCATGATCACCGAGGAATGTCCCGACCGGGGGTCCCTGTCGGCCAAGACCATCGGCGGCACGCCGGTGACGCTTCATCTGTACGTGCCCGATGTGGATCAGGCCTTCGCGCAGGCCGTGGCGGCCGGTGCCAGCGCCGTGATGCCGCCCGCCGACATGTTCTGGGGCGATCGCTACGGCCGGATCCAGGATCCGTTCGGCCTCGTCTGGGCCCTGGCGACCCATGTCCGGGACCTGACCCCGGAAGAGATTCGCGTTGCCGCGGCAAAGGCATTTTCGCAGTAGGTTTTGGCGTCCAAGCCGGCTTGTCACGCCCTGGGGACTGTGATACCACACGGCCGCCGCGGCGGGGGTCTGTCGCGGTCCACGGGTACGACAAATCCATCGTCTGTAACGCAATACCGGCCGGTGGTCTTTGGGCGGCCCCGACAAGGGGGCGTTTCTCCGAGGGGGAACATTTCTCCGAGGGGAAGGATTTCCCGGGGAACGATTTCCGGCGCAACTGGGGGCAGCAAGCGTGGCACGCGGACAGACCGGCTTGAGCGGCCTGGCGGGGCGCTATGCCTTGGCTTTGCTCGAGCTGGCCGACGAGAAGAAACAACTTGATGCGGTCGCCGACGACCTGCGGGCGTTGCGCAAGCTGATCGACGAGAGCGAGGATCTGCGGCGTCTGCTCCGCAGTCCGCTGTATTCGCGCGTGGTGCAGGCCCGGGCGATGGAGGCGGTACTGGACAAGGCGCAGCTGGGCGATCTGACCCGGCGCTTCGTGCTGGTGGTAGTGGAAAACCGCCGCCTGTTCGTGCTGCCGCAGATCATCGAGGCCTATCTGGCGGAACTGGCGCGCCGCCGCGGCGAAGTGACCGCCGAGGTGATCAGCGCCGTGGAGCTGAACCAGGCGCAACAGGACGCGCTGACCGAAGCGCTGAAGACCAGGGTCGGCGGCAAGATTCATGTCGCCGTCAAGGTCGACCCGAGCCTGATCGGCGGGCTGATCGTCAAGGTCGGCAGCCGAATGATCGACAATTCCCTGCGCAGCAAGCTGCAACGGCTGCGACTCGTGATGAAAGGGGTTGGGTGATGGAAATCCGCGCCGCGGAAATCTCCGCGATCCTCAAGCAACAGATCGAAAATTTCGGAGCCGAGGCCGATGTGGCCGAGGTCGGACAGGTGCTCTCGGTCGGCGACAACGTGGCCCGCGTCTATGGTCTGGACAACGTTCAAGCCGGCGAGATGGTCGAGTTCCCGGGCGGCGTCATGGGCATGGCGCTCAACCTCGAAGTCGACAACGTCGGCGTGGTGCTGTTCGGCGAGGATCGCGACATCAAGGAAGGCGACATCGTCAAGCGCACCGGGCGCATCATCGACGTGCCGGTCGGCAAGGGGCTGCTGGGGCGCGTCGTCGATGCCCTGGGCAATCCGATCGACGGCAAGGGGCCGATCGAGACCGACGAGCGACGCCTGGTCGAGGTCAAGGCGCCGGGCATCATTCCGCGCCGCTCGGTACACGAGCCGATGCAGACCGGCCTCAAGGCGATCGACAGCCTGATCCCGGTCGGGCGCGGCCAGCGCGAACTGATCATCGGCGACCGCCAGACCGGCAAGACCGCGATCGCTCTTGATACCATTCTCAATCAGCGCGAGATCAACAAGGGCGACGACGAATCCCGCAAACTCTACTGCGTCTACGTGGCCATCGGGCAGAAGCGCTCCAGCGTGGCGCAGTTCGTCAAGGCGCTGGAGGATCGCGGCGCGCTCGAATATTCGATCATCGTCGCGGCAACGGCTTCGGAGCCGGCGCCGCTCCAGTTCCTGGCGCCCTATACGGGCTGCACCATGGGCGAATACTTCCGCGACAACGGCATGCACGCGGTCATCTTCTACGACGACCTGTCCAAGCAGGCCGTGGCCTATCGCCAGATGTCGCTGCTGCTGCGCCGGCCGCCGGGCCGCGAGGCCTATCCCGGCGACGTGTTCTATCTGCATTCGCGTCTGCTCGAACGCGCGGCCAAGATGAACGACGAACACGGTGCCGGGTCGCTGACCGCGCTGCCGGTCATCGAAACCCAGGCCGGTGACGTGTCGGCCTACATTCCGACCAACGTGATTTCGATCACCGACGGCCAGATCTTCCTGGAAACCGAACTGTTCTATCAGGGCATCCGCCCGG
>RFLL01000053.1 GCA_003693905.1 Alphaproteobacteria bacterium | reverse complement strand
GCCTACGGCGACCTCGCTGCCGGCCTGCTGGCCATCCTGACGCTTATCGCCTTGCGCGGCCACTGGACATCGGCACTTCCGCTGGTGTGGCTGTTCAACATCGTCGGCACGGTGGATTTGATCTACGCCGTGATCCGAGGCCTCGCTGTCGATGCGCAGCAGAACATGGGCGCGGCCTGGTATATTCCGACGTTTGTCGTCCCCGTTCTGCTGGTGACGCACTTCATGGTGTTTGCCCGGCTGCTCCGCGCGAAGCAGCAGGCGTAATTATCCCGACCTCGCGAAAGGACGCGGCGGATTGGGCCAGGGCGTCCTTTATTTCCCGGATCGAGCTTTGATCAACGGCTCGAATGCGACCGTGAGAACGCCAGTCCCACTGCTTTGAACACCGCTCGGGTGGCTGGCGAGAGTGTCGGAGCCGAACCGAGCTTGCGGTCCCCGTTGGGTGCAGTGTACAGCCCAACATGCCTGCGGTATCCGTTCGGAGCCGAAGCTATTCCAACGGCTTCAGATCCCCCAGCATGGTCGGTATCAGCTCCGTGACGGTCGGGTGAATGTGCACGGCACGCTGAATGACCGTGTACGGCGCATCGGCATACATGACATCGAGCACGGAGTGGATGACCTCGTCGCCGCCGATCCCAAGGACTGCCGCCCCGAGAATCTTCTTGGTCTCGGCATCGACCAGGATCTTCATGAAACCCTGGATCTCGCTGCGCTCTCGAGCGCGTCCAACGCGCGCCATCGTCATCTTGCCGATCAACGCCTTGCGCCCCGTTTCCCGGACCTCGCGCTCGGTCATGCCAACCCGGCCCAAGGGCGGGTCGATAAACAGCCCATATGTCGTTATGCGGTCGCTCACGCGGCGTGGGTCACTATCGAACATGTTGGCGGCGAGGATCTCGAAATCGTTGTAGGAGGTATGGGTGAAGGCGCCTCGGCCGTTGACATCGCCGATGGCCCAGATCCCGGGCACGTTGGTGCGAAGCTGATCGTCCACCGATATGAAACCGCGCGGATCCGTCTCGACCCCGGCCTTGTCGAGGCCCAGGTCATCCGTGTTGGGGCGCCGGCCGACGGCCAGAAGGACATGGGTGCCGACAATTTCTTCCGAACCTGGCTCGCAATCGGCGGTGACCGCCACCTGGCCGCTGCGATTTTCCATGGCAATGCATGTCGCGCTGAGGCGCACTTCGACGCCCTCCGCCTCCAGTATCCCCTTCACCTCGGCGGAGACATCGTCGTCATCCCGCGCGATCAATCGGTCACCCATTTCGATGACCGTGACGCGGCTGCCGAAGCGGCGGTACATCTGGGCGAACTCAAGCCCGATGTAGCTTCCGCCGATGACGATCAAATGTTCCGGGAGGAAATCCACCTCCATCATGCTGGAGTTCGTCAAGTAATCGACATCGCTGAGGCCTGGAATGTCCGGGACATAGGCACGGGCGCCCACGTTGAGTATGATCTTGTCGGCCTCGAGCAGATCGCCGTTGACGCGAACCGATGTGGCGCTCTCCAAACGGCCGTGACCTTCATACACGGTCAGATTCTCCATGGTCTTGAGCCACTTGGTCACGCCCTCGTTCGACTGCCGCACGATCCCATCCTTGCGCGCCTTGACCTTCTTCATATCGACCGTGATCGGCCCGTCGACGGCCACGCCGAAGTCCGCGCCGCGCCGTGTCATGTAGGCGGCCCGTGCACTCGCCACTAGAGCCTTGGTCGGGATACAGCCGACGTTCACGCAGGTGCCGCCGAAGAGCTTCCTTTCGATAATGGCCGTCTTCATGCCCTCTCGGGTCATACGTGCAGCGAGCGACGGTCCGGATTGGCCCGTGCCGACAATGATTGCATCGAATTTATCCGACATGGCGTCTCCTCTCGCCTCTTGCAGTGGCATGATGCCAATGACTGAACCGGCCTGATGGCTGCCTTGGTCACCCATCGCGCCAAGTCTGTCAACCTGATGGCCCGAACGACTCGGTATGGATGCGCTCGGCCGGGACGCCGCGGCGCTCCAGGTCGGTGTGGATATCGGCCATGAACCCGGTCGGCCCGCAGAGGAAGTAGTGGGCGTCCGATCCACCCACGAGGTCGGCCAACAGCGCACCATTGACACGGCCCTCGCCGTCGTAGTCAACGCCGGCCTCGTCTTCGGCGCGCGGCCGGCTGTAGGCGACGTGGACCCGGATATTTGGGCGTTTCACGGCGAGTTCGCGGACCTCGCGCGCCAGCGGATGGTGATTGCCGTTGCGCACGCCGTGGACGAACCAGACCGGCCGTTCGCTGCGCTCTTCCGCGAGGGCGTAGAGTATGCTCACCATCGGGGTCACGCCGACGCCGGCGCTCACGAGCACGACCGGGCAACGACTGCACGGAAGGAGAAAGTCGCCGGCGGGCTTGCGGGCGTTGACGAACGCGCCGACCTCGACGCGGTCGTGGAGGTGGCGTGATGCGAGGCCCAAGGGCTCGCGCTTGACGCTGATTCGGTAGCGTTCGGTACTCGGCGCGCCAGAGAGGGAATAGGTGCGGCCCACCGGCTTTTCGAGGCCCGGAATCTCGAGCTCAATCGGCAGGTGCTGGCCGGCCTTGAAGCCGGGTAAGGGGCCGCCGTCTCGGGCCTCGAAGATGAAGGAGGTGACGTCGTCGCTCTCGCGAATCTTCTCGACAAGGCGCAGCGCGCGCACCGACTCGGCGGTCGCATCCCAGCGTAGGGGCACCGCCGCCGGGAGCTCGACGATTTCCTCTATGTCGATGGTCACGAGACGCCGGGCACCGGGTACGCGCACCACGGCCTCCGAGTCCCAGTCGATCGTAGCCGTGCCTGTGAGTTGGAGCAGGCCACCCGTCTCGAAGTCCACGAAGAGCAGGCCCGCGCGGGGGTCGAGCACGAGATTGCCCATCGTGTTGAAGTGGTTGTTGCCCGCGAAATCCGGAAAGACGAGGCGAGTCGGACTGGTGGCCCGAACGAAGCCAGGGTCGCCACCGCGATGCGAGGCGTCCATGCCGTAGGC
>RFLL01000455.1 GCA_003693905.1 Alphaproteobacteria bacterium | reverse complement strand
CGCCGTTTCCAACCTGCGGGTACAACAAATGGCCGACCCCAACAGCCGCGCCCGATCCCAGAGCCAGTCGCTTCTGCATGCCGTACCGCGGCGCCCGGAAGACCTTCGTCCCCAGGGATCTGTGCATGCGCCGGCGACACTCGGCGCCTATCCGACGGTCCGTCTGCGCCGGACCCGCACCGATGCCTGGACGCGGCGCCTGGTTGCGGAAAACCGCCTCGACGTGGACGACCTGATCTGGCCCGTGTTCGTTCAGGACGAACCGGGGCAGACGGCCATCGCGTCGATGCCGGGGGTCACCCGCTACGGGCTTGAGCAGATCGTCGATGCGATCGGCCCGGCGGTCGAGCTGAAGGTGCCGGCGGTGGCCGTCTTTCCGCACATCAGCCCGGAGCTGCGCAACCCCGAGTGCACCGAGGCCGTGAAACCCGACAACCTGGTGTGCCGCGCGGTACGGCGCATCAAGGAAGCCTTTCCCGATCTCGGCGTGATCTGTGATGCCGCCCTTGACCCGTTCAACAGCGACGGCCACGACGGCCTGGTGCGCGGCGGGCGCGTCCTCAACGACGAAACGGTGGCGCTGCTGTGCCGCCAGGCGGTGATCCAGGCCGAAGCGGGCTGCGACGTCATCGCGCCCTCGGACATGATGGACGGGCGCATCGGGGCGATCCGCGCCGCCCTCGACGAGGCCGGCCTGCAAGACGTCAAAATCCTGTCCTATGCGGCGAAATACGCCAGCGCCTTCTACGGTCCGTTCCGCGATGCGGTCGGCTCCAGCGGTTTTCTGGCCGGCGACAAGAAGACCTATCAGATGGACCCGGCCAATTCGAACGAGGCGCTGCGCGAAGTGGCACTCGACCTCCAGGAAGGCGCCGACATGATCATGATCAAGCCCGGCATGCCCTATCTGGACGTGGTACGACGCGTCAAGGATGCTTTCGGGGTTCCGACCTTCGTCTATCAGGTCAGCGGCGAATACGCCATGCTCAAGGCCGCGGTCGCCAACGGCTGGCTCGACAACGACAAGGTCGTGCTGGAAAGCCTGCTGGCGTTCAAACGCGCCGGTGCCGATGCCATCCTGACCTATGCCGCGCTCGAAGCGGCCCGACGCCTGCGCACGGGATAGCCCGACCGGCCCTTCCGGCTCCCGGGCCCGGTTATTTGCATACCCGTGCATTCACTTAACCAAGCCTTTACAGGGCCTTGCTAGCGTCTGTTCTTCCGGTTGCGAACCGCGCACCGGAACAGGCGTTGCGCAACCGTTGATCACATCCCTGCGTACCGCCGCCACGGATGACATGGGACAATCGGTATGACCGCGACGGACACCGCAATGGGCGTGCTCGACAGACGACTGAGCGCCGAGATTCTGAGCCTCATCAACTACATCGAACGCCTGCGCAAGGAAATCGCGGGGATTGCTCACAAACCCGATGATCAGACCCACTTCGAAGGGATGGCCGACCGTCTCGATGCCATCATCCACTCCACCGCCGAGGCAACCGAAACCATCCTGTCGGCGATGGAACGGATCGACACCGCGGTCGAAAAACTGCGCACCCACCCCGATCCGGCCACGGTGGACGCGCTGTGCGATCAGATCACCGAGCACACCACTCAGGCGATGGAAGCGTGCAGTTTCCAGGATCTGACGGGTCAGCGCGTCTCCAAGGTCATTGGATCATTGCGGTTCGTCGAAGAGCGCGTCAACGCGATGGCCGATATCTGCGGGCGCAAGGAAATCGAGCGCATGGGTCGAAGCCTGCCCCCGCAGGCCGAGCAGCAGATCGACGACGGGGTTCCCCTCGACGGACCGCAGAGTGCGGGCAAGGGAATCTCCCAGGACGAGATCGACCAACTTTTCGCCTGATTTTCATCGTTTCTGGACGCCGTGACGGCTGCGCACGCGGGCGACGTATCTCCGTGGCTCTGCGGTGCCGCGATCCAAGGCCCGGGACCTCGAGTCTCCGTGACTTGGCACGCGCCGTGGTGTTTCATGCTGCCGAAGGCGCGCGGCGAGGGGGGGACCCTCCATCCCGTTTCTCCCGACCTTCGGGCACGCATCGCGAAACGACGACAAAAAGGGCAATGGCAAAGAAGAGACCGGCGAAATCGAAAAAGCGGCGCACAAGTTCCAGACCGGCTTCGGATGCGGCCAAGCTGGACTGGGGCGGCGGCGCCGCACGCGGCAGCGGGCACCTCAACATCGTACTCGGCGTCGCGGCCGCGCTCGGCATCGCGGCGGTAGGCTTTTTCTGGTTCCAGGGCCGTCAGACCGAAAGCGCGTTTCTGGCCCTGGCCGAGGCCGGCCGGCCGGCCCTGGCGCAGGTGACGACGCTGCCCAACGAGGGCCGGACCCATCTGCAACCGGGCGAACGCCACGCCTATGCCACCGCCTTCCCGACATCCGGAGCACACGCCCAGACCTGGACCAACGCCGGCTTCTACGACCGGGAGCAACCACCGATCCAGATCGTCCACGCCCTCGAACACGGCAATGTCGTCATCTATTACGAAAAGCCGGGGCAAGAGGCTCTGGATATGCTGCGTGCGTGGGCGCGACTCTATGACGGTCAATGGGACGGCGTCGTCGTGACGCCGCTGTCGGGGCTGGGCAAATCGGTGGTGCTGACGGCGTGGCGCAAGATGCTGCG
>RFLL01000454.1 GCA_003693905.1 Alphaproteobacteria bacterium | reverse complement strand
ATCGGCGCCGGGGGGCTGGGCTCGCCGGCCCTGCTGTATCTGGCCGCGGCCGGGGTCGGTACGCTCGGCGTCGTCGATGACGATGCGGTCGATCTGTCCAACCTGCAACGCCAGATCATCCACGATACGGCGGCCATCGGCCGGGCCAAGACCGACAGCGCCCGCGACCGCCTGGCCGCCGTCAACCCGGACGTCGAGGTCGAGACCCACACCGGGCGCGTCACCCGCGAGACGGTGATGGATCTGGTGCGCGGCTACGACCTAGTGCTCGACGGCTCGGACAACTTCCCGACCCGGTTTCTCGTCAACGATGCCTGCTATCTGGCCGGCAAGACGCTGATCTCGGCCGCAATCATGCGCTTCGACGGCCAGCTTTCGACGTTCAAGGCGCACCTGCGCCGGGCCGAGGCCCCCCATGAGCACCCGTGCTATCGCTGCATCTTCGGTGCCCAGCCGCCCGACCCGAAGCAGAGCTGCGCCGACGTCGGCGTGCTGGCCAGCCTGCCCGGCACCCTCGGTGCATTGCAGGCGACGGAAGCGATCAAGGAAATTCTCGGCATCGGCGACAGCCTGTCGGGATGGCTGCTGCTGTACGATGCGCTGAGCACGACCGTGCGCAAGATCCGCGTCAAGGCCGACCCGGCATGCCCGCTCTGCGGCCCCCGGGCGACGATCCGCGATCTGGACAGCGTGTCCTACCGCGAACGTGCCGCGTCCTGCGCGCTCTGAGGCCTCCCTTCCAATTCAAAAAATCTAGCCGCGACCGACGAACGGCATCCTGGTCGCCATGACGGTCATCGTCAGGACGTTGGCATCGAGCGGCAGGCTGGCCATGTAGACCACCGCGCTGGCGACGTGGCGCACATCCATCGTCGGTTCGGCCCGGATCGACCCGTCGGCCTGCGGCACTCCTTTTCTGATCTGCGTCGTCATCTCGGTGGCGGCATTGCCGATGTCGATCTGGCCGCAGGCGATGTCGTATTTGCGCCCGTCGAGAGCGGTCGATCGGGTCAGCCCGGTGATCGCGTGCTTGGTTGCGGTATAGGGGGCGGAGTTGGGCCGCGGCGCGTGGGCGGAGATCGAACCGTTGTTGATGATGCGCCCGCCGCGCGGCGTCTGTGCCTTCATCATCCGGAACGCTTCCTGCGTGCACAGAAAGGCACCGGTCAGATTGACGTCAACCACCGCCTGCCACTGTTCACGGGTGAGCTCTTCGAGCGGGATCGCCGGTGCCGAGGTTCCGGCGTTGTTGAACAGAAGGTCGAGGCGTCCGAACGCTTCCCGGGTTTTTGCGAACAGGGCCCGCACCGAGGCCGGGTCGGTGACATCGGTGGGCACGGCCAGGGCGCGATCACGCCCCGCGCCGGCCTCTTCACACACCGCATCCAGCGCCGCCGCGCGCCGCCCGGCGAGGACGACACGGTAACCCTCGGCGAGCAGGGCCAGCGCCACCGCCTTGCCGATGCCGCTGCCGGCACCGGTGACGATGGCCACCTTTCCGGTTTCGCTCATGCTTCGCCTCTCCTCACTGGCATCGCATCAACGCTCCCATGGACACCGAAAGCTGAACCGCCCCGGCCTGTCCCGGACCGGCGGGCCCGGAACATCGACTCAGAACATCGATTCGAGCACTCGGTCGGGTGGCGTGTGACCGTCGGCGAAGGTCTTGATGTTGATGATGACCTTTTCGCCCATCGCGATCCGCCCCTCGATCGTGGCCGAGCCCATGTGCGGCAGCAGGATGACGTTGTCGAGCTTCATCAGCCTGGGGTTGACGGCCGGCTCGTGCTCGAAGACGTCGAGCGCGGCCCCGGCGATCTCGCCGGCGGCGATCAGGCGCGCCAGAGCGTTTTCGTCGATCACTTCGCCGCGGCTGGTGTTCACGATGTAGGCGTGGCTGGGCAACAGCTTGAGCCGGCGCGCCGACAGCAGATGATAGGTCGCCGGGGTGTGGGGGCAGTGGATCGAGATGATGTCCATGCGCGACAGCATCTGATCCAGGCTTTCCCAGTAGGTCGCCTCCAGCTCCGCTTCGATGTCGGGGTGGACCCGGCGCCGGTTGTGATAGTGGATCGCCAGACCGAAACCGCGGGCCCGGCGCGCCACCGCCTGGCCGATCCGGCCCATGCCGATGATGCCCAGACGCTTGCCCCAGATGCGATGGCCGAGCATGTGCGTCGGCCCCCAGCCCTTCCACGCGCCGGAGCGCACCAGGCGCTCGCCCTCGACCAGGCGTCGCGGCAGGGCCAGCATCATCGCCATGGTCATGTCGGCCGTGTCCTCGGTCAGGACGCCCGGGGTGTTGGTGACGGTGATGCCGCGCTGACGCGCGGTTTTCAGGTCGATGTGATCGACGCCGGTGCCGAACGAGGCGATCAGCTTCAACTGCGGCCCGGCCTGCGACAGCACGGCCGCGTCGATGCGATCGGTGACGGTCGGGACCAGGACGTCCGCCTCCTGCGCCGCCTGTACCAGTTCCGCATGCGACATCGGCCGATCATCGATATTGAGACGGCAATCGAACAGCTCCATCATCCGCGTTTCGATGACGTCGGGGAGCCGGCGCGTAACGATGACGAGGGGCTTTTTCGTGGCCATGTCCCGGTCTCGAGAAAGTGCCGAAAAGGTCGCGTGCGGGCCACGCCATAGCAGGACCGCGGCGTCTTTGTCCAGTACGCCGACCGGCGCCGGCCCGGACCCGCCCGGGCCCCGCGCCCCGGGGTTGACCCGCCCCCGGCATCGCGGTTAGGTGGCCCTCCAAGACCGGAGGACCTGCCACCGGCCACCGCAACGGACCCGGGGGGCCTTCGATCCCGCTACGATACCACATGCAACCAGCGCCTCGAGGAGGGATCCGGTGACCGCGCGCACCCCTGTTCCTCATCCTTGTGTTCGTCGTCTGCGTCTGGTGCTGCTGGCCGCGATCGCGCTGACATTGGCCCCGGCAGCGCCTCTGCGGGCCCAGCCGCCGGATCCGGCGTCCGATCCGGCCGCAAGCCGGACACCGGTCCAGTCCCGGCTCCAGACGCCGCGGATCGGCCCCAGCGGACAGCCGCTGCCGCGCTATGCCTCGCTGCGGGCGTCCAAGGTCAACCTGCGCACCGGGCCCGGGGTGCGCTATCCCATCAAATGGGTCTACCAGCGCACCGGTCTGCCGGTCGAGGTGATCGACGAATTCGAGACCTGGCGCAACATTCGCGACTGGGAAGGCGCCACTGGCTGGATCCATCAGAGCATGCTGAGCCCGACACGCATGATCCTGGTCGTCGAGCGCCAGCGTCTGCTGCGCCGCAAGCCGGATCCGCAGGCCGGCGGGGTGGCGCTGGTCGAACCCGGCGTGGTCGGGCGCCTGCGCGGCTGCGACGGTGCCTGGTGCCGGGTCGAAATAAAGGGCTTTTCCGGCTGGTTGCGCCGCGACGAAATCTACGGCGACGACGACCCGGCCCGCCTGACCAGCGGCCGTTGACCAAAGCGCCCGTGCCGGCCGCGCCGGTGCGACGGCGCGGTGCGGAACGCTCCTGCCCCCACGCGCTCAGTCGAAGTCTTCGGCCAAAGCGGCGCGCACGGCTTCCGGCATCACGGCGATGTGGCCATAGTGGGGATGGCGAATACCGACGCGGACCTCTGCGCCGGGACGGCGAAACGCGGCCACCTGTTCATCGGTGAACGGGAAATGGACGAAATGGACCGAGGACGCCTTGCCTTCGGCGGTGGAGCGATCGACGTCGCGTTCGGCCTCGCCCGCGATGGTCTCGCCATCGACCTCGATGAACATGGTCTCTTCGACGCCACCGAGTCGGGACAGAAATTCGCGCCGCCGTTCGGGATCGTCGATTTCGAACATCACGGTGGCAACCAGTTCACGGCCCTTCGGCACCAGCGGATTGTAGGCCGCCAGCTCGTCGGGAATCTGCGCTTCGCCGCCGCGTTCGATGTACAGCATCTCGTGGATCTGGTGCCACATGGTGTCGTAGTTCTCGAAATAGAACGTGCACACCGGACCCACCGCCAGGCGGCGATTCTTCTTTACTTCCAGCAGCCGCTGGCGCAGTTCCTTGCGCGCATCGGCGTACCGGTTCATCGGCATGATGTCGTCGCGGGTGATTTCACGTCGCTGGGCCATCACTGCAACATCCTCCTTGGTAAGCGGGTTCGCGCCACGCGGGCGGGGCAGCACCCGGTTCATCGCCGTCACACGTCAATTCCGTAGGCGCGCGCAAACAGTTCGATCGGGTGGAACGAGGTCCGGTAGGGCGGCGGCTCGTCCTTGCTCAGACGTTCGACCCCTTGCACGATGTGCATTCCGGCCAGCGGGCATTCCGAGGTCAGATAGGTCTTGGCGCTGTTGGCCGCCTGACGCGCCGCCGGGCGACCGACCTTGAGCGCGGTTTCGAAGTGCTCCTTCATGATTCCCCACGACCCGCCGTGGCCCGAACAGCGTTCGATCACGGCAAGATCGGCCTGCGGGATCAGACGCAGCATCTCCGCCGCCTTGGGGCCGACGTTCTGGGCCCGGGCGTGACAGGCCAGATGCACCGCAACCCCGCCGTCGAGCGGCTTCAGCCCCTCGGCCAGCCCGTGCTTCCTGGCGATCTCGACCACGTATTCGGTGATGTCGAAGACCGATTCGGCCAGCCGTTTGACGGCTGCATCTTCGGGCAGCAGCAGCGGCCATTCGAATTTCAGAATCAGCGTGCACGACGGCGTCAGCGCGACGATGTCATAGCCCTTGTCGATCCACGGCTGCATCGTCGCCGCGATGTGCCGGGCCCGTTCGGCGACGTTTTCGATCTTGCCGTGCTCCAACTGCGGCATGCCACAGCACATCGGGTAGACGACCTCGGTCTCGACCCCGTTACGGGCCAGCACCGCCCGCGCCGCCTCGCCAGTACGCGGATTGTTGTAGTTGACGAAGCAGGTGGCATAGAGCACCGCCTTGCGCCCATGAGCGGGGGCTGCGGTGTTGACCGGCGGCGCACTTTCCCTGGCGCGTACGGTGAACGTCTTGCCGTGGAACCTGGGCAGTGCGGCTTCGCGATGAACGTGGAGCACCTTTTCCATCACCGGGCGCGTCAGCCTGTTCTTCGTGTCGCTGGCCCAGTTGGCCAGACCCGGAACCAGGCTGGCGAGGCGGCCGTTGCGGTCGGTCTTGGTCAGTTCCTCGGCCAGACCGCCGCTTTTGCCCTGACGTCGCTCCATCGCCCGGTAACGCAGCATGAGATGAGGGAAATCGATGTTGAATTCATGGGGCGGCACGTAGGGGCAGCTCACCATGAAGCACATGTCGCACAGGGTGCATTCGTCGACGACTTTCTTGAAGTCGGCGCTGTCCACCGAATCGAGCTCGCCGGTCGGCGATTCGTCGATCAGATCGAACAGAGTCGGGAACGAATTGCACAGATTGAAGCAGCGCCGGCAGCTGTGACAGATGTCGAACACGCGGCGCAGTTCCGCGTCGATCTTGTCCGGATCGGTGAAATCCGGATCCTGCCAGTTGATCGGATGACGAACCGGCGCTTCAAGGCCACCTTCGCGCATTGTTCACGAGCTCCTGTGCCTGGGCGCAATCTGGGCGCACGTTCCCTCGTTCGCATGGGGGAGGTGTGCCGCGCGTACACGCGCCCTGCTCCCGCATCTCGGTGCAGGGCCAAACCCTGCCTGCGAGTTACATCATCGACGGATCGATATCGACGGATCGACCGGACGCACCGGGGGTGCAGGCGCAGGCGATGCCCGCCCCCGGTGCCATCGTTGCGCCGGCGCCGGGCGCCGGACGCAGCCCGTCGGCCGGCGCCCTACTCGAGCGTGTCGAGAGCCCGCTGGAAGCGACCCGCGTGGCTCTTTTCCGCCTTGGCCAGGGTTTCGAACCAGTCGGCGATCTCGTCGAAGCCTTCCTCGCGGGCGGTGCGGGCCATGCCCGGGTACATGTCGGTGTACTCGTAGGTTTCGCCCGCGATCGCGGCCTTGAGGTTAAGACGGGTATCGCCGATCGGCTCGCCGGTGGCCGGGTCGCCGACTTCTTCAAGGAACTGCAGGTGGCCGTGGGCGTGGCCGGTTTCGCCCTCCGCGGTTGAACGGAACACGGCCGAGACGTCGTTGTAGCCCTCCACGTCGGCCTTCTGCGCGAAATAGAGGTAGCGCCGGTTGGCCTGACTTTCGCCGGCAAACGCTTCCTTCAGGTTCTGTTCCGTCTTGGTGCCTTTGAGCTGGGGCATCGTGCTCTCCCTATTTTCAGAGTTCTACTCATCCGGCGCAGGGACCGGCCGCGGGGCCTTGCGTGACACGCGGCCGCACCTCGGTCCCCGCACCCCCCGTACATAGGTCAGAGCGACGCCCGAGTCAACAGTTTAGAACTATTCCAAGGAATTTTTTAAGAGGCTGCGGATAAAAGGCTAATTCTGCTTTCGCGCAACCCGGATGATGACGTCCACACGCGATATTTCGGTGCCGTCGGGGGCCTGCGGAAGATTGTCCAGAAAGACCGAATCGCCGGGGATGTCTTCCAGTTGGCCGTCGTCTTCAAAGAAGAAATGGTGATGATCGTCGACGTTGGTGTCGAAGTACGAGCGCCCGGGTTCCACCACCACTTCGCGCAGCAGACCCGCTGCCGTAAACTGATGCAAGGTGTTGTAGACCGTGGCCAATGAGACCGGCACCGCCGCCGCGGCGGCTTCGGTGTGAAGCTGTTCGGCGGTCAGATGGCGATCGCCGCGCTCGAACAGCAGTCTGGCCAGGGCGAGCCGCTGGCGCGTCGGCCGCAGGCCGGCGGCCTTCAGCCGTTCGATCAGCGAAGCATATGGTCGGGTCGAGCTCATCCTGCTTCCTTATATAGCGTGCCGGTGCAAAAATAAAACGTTAAAATCAGTCGGTTGGTAAATTTTCTGGAATTCATTTAAGACAATTTCGCAACCATTCCCCGCCCCCTCCGCCCTCGCTTCGGGCCTTTTGCGCATCTGCAACCGGTTGATCGGCCGGCGGTGGCCTGTACTATAGTCGCGCCACGACTGCGCGCAGCATACGGCGCGCGCGGCAGGGTGATTGTGCTTGTTTTTTCTTTTTCCCGAAAGATGTCTCGGCACGTAGGGGGGCGGCCTTGAGTGCGCGGAAAAGTAGCTACAGCTATGAAGACCTGATCGAATGCGCGCATGGCCGGTTGTTCGGTCCGGGCAATGCCCAGTTGCCGCTGCCGCCGATGCTGATGTTCGATCGCATCGTCAAGATCACCGAAAAGGGAGGCGCCCACGACCGTGGTGAAGTCGTGGCCGAATTCGACATCAATCCGGATCTGTGGTTCTTTAAGTGCCACTTCGAGGGCGACCCGGTGATGCCGGGCTGCCTTGGTCTGGACGCGCTGTGGCAGCTTGTCGGCTTTTTCCTCGGCTGGCTCGGAGCGCCCGGCCGCGGGCGGGCACTGGGGGTCGGCGAAGTCAAATTGAGTAATCAGGTCTTGCCGAGCGCCAAGCTGGTGACATATCACCTGAACCTGAAACGCGTCATCCAAGGCCGGCTGGTCATGGGCATCGCCGACGGCCTGATGTCGGTGGACGGCGAACCAGCCTATCAGGCGCGCGGGCTCAAGGTTGGGCTGTTCACGACCCCGGCACCGGCCTGACGCCCGAGCGGCCTCAACACGCGAAAGCAAAGCTAGGGTCCCGCCATGCGCCGTGTCGTCGTCACCGGGCTGGGGATCGTCTCCAGCATCGGCAACAACAAGCAGGAAGTCGTCGAGGCGCTGCGCGCCGGACGCTCCGGTGTGCGTTTCTGCGAAACCTATGCCGAGATGGGCTTTCGCAGCCATGTCCACGGCGACATCAAGCTCGACATCGAAGCCGTTCTCGACCGCAAGGTGCGGCGCTTCATGGGCGACGGGGCGGCCTTCAACTACATCGCCATGCGCGAGGCGATCGCCGACGCCGGCCTTGAACCGGGCGAGGTCTCGCACGAGCGCACCGGCCTGATCATGGGCTCCGGCGGCCCGTCGACCTCGAACCAGGTGGCCGCGGCGGACATCGCCCGTGAAAAGGGCCCCAAACGGGTCGGCCCCTACATGGTGCCGCGGTGCATGTCGAGCACCAACTCCGCCAACCTGGCCACCTCGTTCAAGATCAAGGGGCTCAGCTATTCCATCAGCTCCGCCTGTTCGACCAGCGCCCACTGCATCGGCAACGGCTTCGAACAGATCCAGCTTGGCAAGCAGGACATCGTGTTCGCCGGCGGCGGCGAAGAGGTGCACTGGACTCTGACGGTGCTGTTCGACGCCATGGGAGCCCTGTCGAGCCGCTACAACGACACCCCCGAGCGCGCCTCGCGCCCGTACGATGCGGGGCGGGATGGCTTCGTCATTTCCGGCGGCGCCGGCGTCGTCGTGCTCGAGGAGCTGGAACACGCCAAGGCCCGCGGCGCCAGGATCTACGGCGAGCTGGTCGGCTACGGCGCCACCTCCGACGGCGTCGACATGGTCGCCCCGTCGGGCGAAGGCGCGGTGCGGTGCATGCGCCTGGCCCTGGCCGGCCTCGACGACGACATCCGGGTCGACTACATCAACGCCCACGGCACCTCGACCCCGGTCGGCGACACGGTCGAGCTGGCGGCGGTGCGCGAAGTGTTCGGCGAACGGATACCGCCGATCGGCTCGACCAAATCGCTGACCGGCCATGCCCAGGGAGCGGCCGGGGTGCATGAGGCGATCTATTCGCTGCTGATGATGGAGCACGGGTTCCTTGCCGCCTCCGCCAATATCGAAACCCTCGACCCGGAAGCCGAAGGCATGCCCATCCTGCGCACCCGGGTCGACAACGCCGACATCCGCTGCGTGATGTCGAACAGCTTCGGCTTCGGCGGCACCAATGCGACGCTGATTTTCCGGCGCCTGGAGAATTGAGCGACGGCGCACGACCATTACGCGGGCCGGGCAGTCCGCACTTCCAACCGGCGCGGATGCCGCGACCGGTTGACATCAGACGGGGGAAGGATCGCCGATCGTGACGGCGCAAAGCACACTGATGGCCGGCAAGCGCGGCCTCGTCATGGGCGTGGCCAACGAACGTTCGATCGCCTGGGGCATCGCCGAGCGTCTGGCCGCGCACGGTGCTTCACTGGCGTTCACCTATCAGGGCGAGGCGTTCGAGCGCCGGGTGCGCCCGCTGGCGGCGTCGATCGGCAGCGACCTGGTCCTGCCCTGCGACGTCGAAAGCGAAGACGATCTCGATGCCCTGTTCGCGGCCCTGGAGCGATCGTGGGGGCGCCTCGATTTTCTGGTCCACGCCATCGCCTATTCCGAGAAGGAGGAACTCAAGGGCCGCTACCTCGACACCACGAGGGGCAATTTCGCCCGGACCCTGCTGATTTCGTGCTACTCGTTCACGTCGCTGGCGCGCCGGGCGGCGGCGCTGATGCCGGATGGCGGCAGCCTGCTGACGCTGTCCTATCTGGGCGCGCGGCGAGTGACCCCAAACTACAACGTGATGGGTGTCGCCAAGGCGGCCCTGGAAACCAGCGTGCGTTACCTCGCCGCCGATCTCGGACCGCAAGGAGTCCGGGTCAACGCGATCTCGGCCGGACCGATGCGCACCCTGGCCGGCTCGGCCATCGCCGATGCCCGCTTCGTCTATCGCTGGAACCAGACCCACGCGCCGCTGCATCGCAACGTGACGTTGCAGGAGGTCGGCTCGACCGCGCTTTATCTGCTGAGCGATCTCGCGCGCGGCGTCACCGGAGAGACCCTCTACGTCGATGCCGGCTACAACATCATCGGCATTCCGTCGCCGCGCCGCCTGCGATCCGGCCCCAACAACAACGGCAATAACAATAACAGCGGCGAATAGGCGGCCCCGGTTCCCGGCCCGGTCCCCCGGTCAGTTCACGCTCGTCAGAATGAGCGCCGGTTCGTCGGTGATCAGGCAGTCGACGCCACGGGCGATCAGCTTGCGCGCGCGCGACGGATCGTTGACCGTAAACGCGGCCACGCCGTAGCCCGCCTGCTTGATTTCGGCCACCCGGCGCTTCGACAGCCAGCGCGCGGAGGCGTGGACGGCACTGCATTGAAGGTCCACCGCCGCCCGGCGCCAGTCGCGCGGCGGCCGGCGGACAATCAGCGCCCGCGGCCACTGCGGCGCGCGCTCCAGCGCCACCGCCAGACTGGCGCGCTTGAAGCTGCTGATCAGCGGCGGCGGCCGGTCGGGCGGCCAGCAGCGGATCAGAACCTCCAGCGCTGCGACGGCGGTTTCCCGCTCGGTTCCCGGCGTCGGTTTGATCTCGATGTTGGCCCGCAGGCCCAGAGTCAGAACCTCGGCCAGCGCCGCTTCCAACGTCGGCACCCCTTCGCCGGCATGATCGGCATGGAACCAGGCGCCGGCATCGAGGGTGCGCACCACGGCATGCGGGGTCCCGGCCATGGGAGCCGCATGGCCGGTGGTGCGCGTCAGCATGTCGTCATGAAACAGGACCGGCACGCCGTCGCCGGTCAGCATGACGTCGAATTCGACCCAGGAAAGACCGATCGCCGCCGCATGGCGCAACCCGGCCAGGGTGTTCTCGGGCGCCGCACCGGCGGCACCGCGATGACCCATTACACGCGGAAGGGTGAACATGTCGCGCCCCCTTGCCTGCTTTCGTCGCTCTGTTCGTTTCGTGGGATTGGTCGAGCCTGTTGCGGGACCGCGGCGGGAACGCGGGAACGGGCCGGCGCGGTTCCACGCACGCGTGCGTTTATCCCGGTATGCCGACCCGTTTCAGGTTCCGGAAGGAAGTGCCTCAGCCGGCGGCGGCAGCCTCCAGATCTTCGCCGGTCTCCTGATTGACCCGCTTCATGGACAGCTTCACCTTGCCGCGATCGTCCATGCCGATCACCTTGACGTAGACGGTGTCACCTTCCTTGACCACATCGCTGACCTGCTTGACCCGTTCGGGCGCCAGCTCGCTGATGTGAACCAGACCGTCGCGCGGACCGAGGAAGTTCACGAACGCGCCGAAGTCCATGAGCTTGACTACCTTGCCCTTGTAGATGACACCGATCTCGGGCTCGGCGACGATCGAGCGGATCCAGTCGATCGCGGCCTGGGCCTGGCTCTGATCGACCGCGGCCACCTTGATCGTGCCGTCGTCTTCGATGTCGATCTTGGCCCCCGTGGTTTCGCAGATTTCGCGGATCACCTTGCCGCCGGTCCCGATGACCTCGCGGATCTTTTCCTTCGGGATCGAGATCACGGTGATGCGCGGCGCCTTCTCGGATACCGATTCACGGGCCCGGGTCAGGGCCTTGGCCATCTCGCCCAGGATGTGCATGCGCCCGTCGCGGGCCTGGCGCAGGGCGATGCCCATGATCTCCGAGGTGATCGAGGTGATCTTGATGTCCATCTGCAACGAGGTGATACCGGCCTCGGTGCCGGCGACCTTGAAGTCCATGTCGCCGAGATGATCCTCATCGCCGAGGATATCCGAGAGCACGGCAAAGTCGTCGCCTTCCTTGATCAGGCCCATGGCGATGCCGGCGACCGGGCGCTTCAGCGGCACGCCGGCGTCCATCAGCGACAACGACGCGCCGCACACGGTGGCCATCGACGACGAACCGTTGGACTCGGTGATCTCGGAGACGACCCGGATGGTGTAGGGGAACTCCTCCTTGGCCGGCAGCAGGGGATGCACCGCCCGCCACGCCAGCTTGCCGTGGCCGATCTCGCGCCGCCCCGGCGGCCGCAGGAAGCTTGCCTCACCCACCGAATAGGGCGGGAAGTTGTAGTGCAGCAGGAAGTGTTCCCGGTATTCGCCTTCCAGCGCGTCGATGATCTGTTCGTCCTGGCCCGTGCCCAGGGTGGTGGTGACCAGAGCCTGGGTCTCGCCGCGGGTGAACAGGGCCGAGCCGTGGGTGAGCGGCAATACCCCGACCTCGCAGTCGATCGGCCGGATCTCGCTCGTCGTGCGGCCGTCGATGCGCCGCCCGGTCTTGAGGATGGTGCCGCGAACGATCTCGCTTTCCAGCTCCTTGAACACGCCCGGGGCGACGGCCAGTTCGGCCTCGTTTTCGGCCAGAAGGGCAAACGCCTCCTCCTTGATGGCGGCGATCTTTTCGTGACGCGCCATCTTGTCCGGCTCCTGATAGGCCGCGGCCAGACGTTCGGCAAACTGCGCCGACAGCTTTTCGCGTACGGTTTCCACCTCCGCCGGCGGGGCCGGGACATCCCACGGTTCCTTGGCGCACTGTTCGGCCAGTTCGACGATGGCGTCGATCACCGGCTTCATGGCCTCGTGACCGAAGCTGACGGCGCCGAGCATCACGTCTTCGCTGAGTTCGTGGGCCTCCGATTCGACCATCAGCACACCGTCGCGGGTGCCGGCGACCACCAGATCAAGGGCCGAATCCGGCAGCTCGCTCATCAGTGGATTGAGAATGTACTGGCCGTCCTTGTAACCGACGCGACAGCCCCCGATCGGTCCCAGGAACGGGATGCCGGAAATGGTCAATGCCGCCGAGGCGCCGATCATGGCGACGATGTCGGGATCGTTTTCCAGATCGTGGCTGAGAACGGTGCAGATGACCTGCGTCTCGTTGCGGTAGCCCTTGGCGAACAGCGGCCGGATCGGGCGGTCGATCAGGCGCGAGGTCAGGGTTTCCTTCTCGCTCGGCCGGCCTTCGCGTTTGAAAAAGCCGCCCGGGATCTTGCCCGCGGCAAAGGTCTTTTCCTGATAGTTGACGGTCAGGGGGAAGAAATCGATCCCCGGTCGCGGCACCTTCTCGCCGACCGCGGTGCACAGCACGACGGTCTCGCCGTAGGTCGCGAGCACCGCGCCGTCGGCCTGTCGGGCGATGCGCCCGGTTTCCAGAACGAGCTTGCGCCCGCCCCATTCGATTTCCTTGGTATGAGTCTTGAACATCGTCCGTTCGTCCTTCCAGATGATGGCCGGAACGTCACGACCGGACCCGCGCAAGGGGCGGTGGCGAGCAGAGCCCATGCCCTGCGGCGCCCCTTGCGTCGGCCCGGTCCAATGTCGATGCCGCGCCGGCCAAGCCGCGGCATCGTCGTGGCGAAATGAATGAAATCGGGCAAGTCGCGGCCGGCCATGGAACGCGCACCGGCACCGCGGGCCGGAAGCCCGCGGGAAACCGTTGGCGACGGAATCATGGCCCGGCCGGCCAGCGTCAACGGCGCAGGCCGAGACGCTGGATCAGGCCTTCATAACGGGCCGGATCCTTGCGTTTGACGTAGTCGAGCAGGCGGCGGCGCTGACCGACCATGACCAGCAGACCGCGTCGGGAGTGAAAGTCCTTCTTGTGGGTCTGCAAATGCTCGGTCAGGTTCTTGATGCGTTCGGTCAGGATCGCAACCTGGACTTCGGGCGAGCCGGTGTCGCCCTCGTGGGTGGCGAACTCGCGGACGAGTTCGCTCTTGCGCTCGGCAGTAATCGACATCGTTGTTCCGTTGCCTCCGGTCTCTAAAGATTAAGCACGCGGACCGGGCGGATATCGCCTGCCTCGTACCGTGCCAGCGCCACCGGTTTGCCACCGGCGGTGGCAAAGACGATGGCTCCATTGGCGACGTCACGGATACGATCGCGGTTGGCGCGAGCCAGCATGGATACGGCCTGCCCGCTCCTCAGGCGGTTCGCCTCGATCTCGGTCAAGGCCAGGGCCGGGATGTCGTCCAGCGCGGCCTCGACGGGGAGCAGTGCTCCCGAGCCGGCGGCACTATGCCCGAGGGCCTCCAGCGATTCCAGAGAAATCGCATGCGACTCGCGGAACGGGCCGACGGCGGTGCGGCGCAGGGCCACGACATGGGCACAGGTCCCCAGGGCCTGTCCCAGATCGCGGGCCAGTGCACGCATGTAGGCTCCTTTGCCGCACTCCACTTCAAGGGTGGCGTAATCGGCATCGGGGGTCTCGATCAGCTCCAGGCGGTGGATCACGACCCGGCGCGGGGCGAGGCGGAAGGTCTCGTTGGCGCGGGCCATGTCGTAGGCCCGGCGGCCCTCCACCTTGATCGCCGAATAGGCCGGCGGCACCTGGTCGATCTCGCCGACGAAACGCGCCAGCACGGCGCGCACCTCCTCCGGCGACGGGCGCCGGTCGGAGCGGGCGACGACCTCGCCTTCGGCATCGTCGGTGGCCGTGGCCTCGCCCCAGCGCAGAGTGAAACGATAGGTCTTGGCCCCGTCCATCACGTACGGCACCGTCTTGGTCGCTTCGCCCATGGCGATCGGCAGCAGACCGGTGGCCAGCGGATCCAGGGTGCCGCCGTGGCCGATCTTGCGCGGCCGGAAGGCCCGGCGCACCCGCCCGACCACCTGGGTCGAAGTCAGGCCTGCCGGTTTGTCGATGACGACCCAGCCGTTGATGCGCTGGCCCTTGCTCTTAGCGGCCATTGGTCTCCTCTTCCGGTGCCGGCGCCGCGGTCCCGTCAAGGTCGCGGCGAACCCGGGGCCGATTCAAGATGTCATGAACCCGATCGGCCTGATCGAACGAGAGATCGGGGGCAAAGGTGATGCGCGGCACCGACCGCAAGGCTATCTCCTGCGCCAGACGGGCGCGGAAGAAGCCGGCGGCATGGTTGAGCACGGCGACCGCGGCGTCGATTCCGGTCCCGCCCAGCGGCACCACGAACACGGTGGCATTTTTCAGATCGGGGCTGACACGGACCTCGGTCACGGTCAGGCGCGCGGCCCATTCGGCCACGGTCGGGTCGCGCATGCCGCCGCGCGCCAGGATGCGCGCCAGAGCGTGGCGCAGTTCTTCGCCGACGCGCAATTGGCGTTGCGTGGGACCGCGCTGCGGTCGATTGAAGGAGCGTCGATTCACGGGGCTTGTCACGAACGATCACGAGCGATCACGGACTCAGCGGGCGGCAGGGACCAGGGGCCGAAAGACGGATGTCTTCGGTCTCAGAGTTCCCGTGCCACCTCTTCGACTTCATAGCATTCGATGCGGTCGCCGACCTGAATGTCGGAATAATTTTCAAACGCCATGCCGCACTCGTAGCCTTCCTTGACCTCGCGCACCTCGTCCTTGAACCGGCGCAGCGACTTCAAGGTGCCGTCGTGAATCACCTTGTCGTCGCGCAGCAGCCGCACCCGGGCGCCACGCCGGACCAGTCCTTCGGTAACCATGCAACCGGCGACCTTGCCCACCTTGGTGATGTTGAAGACCTCGCGCACCTCGGCATAGCCCAGGATGCGTTCGCGTTCGACCGGCGACAGCAGCCCGCTCAGCGCCGCCTTTATGTCGTCGATGACGTTGTAGATGATCGAATAGTACTTGATCGAAACGTTGTCGCGCCGGGCCATTTCGCGCGCCTGCGGATTGGCGCGCACGTTGAAGCCGATGATCACCGCATTGGTGGCGCGCGCCAGGGTCACGTCCGATTCGTTGATGCCGCCGACGCCGGCGTGCAGCACCTCGACCTTGACTTCGTCGGTGCTGAGCTTCTGCAGACTGCTGACGATCGCTTCCAGCGACCCGTGCACGTCGGACTTGATGATGACCGGCAGACGGGCGGCTTCGCCTTCCTGGATGCGGGTCATCATCTGCTCGATCGTGCTGCGGGCGCGCCCAGCGCGTTCCTTCTCACGCTTGAGACGCTGGCGATGCTCCGCGATCTCGCGCGCCCGCGCATCGCTGTCCACCACGTGCAGCATGTCGCCAGCCTCCGGCGTGCCACTGAGGCCGATGACCTCGACCGGCACCGACGGTCCGGCCGTCTCGACCATCTCGCCGCGATCGTTGACCAGGGCGCGCACCCGGCCCCATTCGCTGCCAGCGACGAAGATGTCACCGACGCGCAGCGTGCCGCGCTGGATCAGAACCGTGGCCACCGGTCCGCGGCCGCGTTCCAGCTTGGCCTCGATGATGACGCCTTCGGCGGGGCGGTTGGGATTGGCCTTGAGGTCGAGAAGCTCGGCCTGAAGCAGAATCGCCTCGACCAGCTTGTCGAGATTGATCCGTTCCCTGGCCGAGACCTCCACGCTCAGCACGTCGCCGCCCATTTCCTCGACCACCAGCTCGTGCTGCAACAGTTCGTTCTTAACCCGTGCCGGATCGGCATCGGGTTTGTCGATCTTGTTGATGGCAACGATGATCGGCACCCCCGCCGCCTTGGCGTGGTTGATCGCCTCTACCGTCTGTTCCTTGATGCTGTAGGCGGCGGCGACCACCAGGACCACGATGTCGGT
>RFLL01000453.1 GCA_003693905.1 Alphaproteobacteria bacterium | reverse complement strand
TCCGGCGGGAAGTCGAGAAGTTCGAGGAATTTCTGATTGAATGCGATGACGTTGAGGTTGGCGTCGACCAAGCTGATTCCCTGATCGACGCTGGCCAGGATCGTGTCGAGTGCCGCCGTGCGCTCGGCGAGCTCGCGCTCGCGCACCTTGATCTCGGTAATGTCGGTGCGTATGCCGACGATGCTGCCGTCGCGGGTGCGCCGCTCGGCCACCCGCAGCCAGCGGCCGTCGGCAAGTTCCTGCTCGATGACCCCGCCCGGATTGTGGTGATGGGCGAGGCGCTCGGCGATCCAGCGTTCGCGGTCTTCTTCGGATACCGCAAACTGACTCCGGGCTACCAGTTGACGCAGCAGGTATTCGAAGCTGACCCCCGGTACCAGCAGGTCGCGATTGCGGTCGTAGAGCTCGGCGTACCGGGTATTCCACAACACCAGCCGGTCGTCGGCGTCGAACAGGGAAAATCCGCTCGGGCTTGCCTCGATCGCTTCGCGCAGCCGCGATTCGGCGGCGGCGGCGCGGCGCTCGCTGGCGACGAGCTCTTCCCGGCGGTGCACGACAAGGCGCACGAGTGCCGCCAGGGCGCCCGACAGCACCAGCCCGAGCCCGAGGATGACGACCGCCGCGTGCCCTTCGACAACTGCCGTCGTGGCCGGGGTCGGATGCAAGGCAAGGGTCCACACGCGATCGGCGACGTGCAGCGAGGCCTGCCCCCATCCGTCCTTCTTCGTGACCGGTGCGGAAAGAGGGGCGAAGGCATAGAGCAGTCTGTCACCGTCGGTGATGACGAGATGATAACGGTCCTGCAAATCCTCCCGCAGCGCCGCTTCGACCATCGGGGCGGCGCGGAATACCCCGTTCAGAAAACCGACCGGACGCCCGTCGGGACCGCGCACCGGGACGTAGACGGCAAACCCGCGCCCGCCCTGGATGAGCTCGATCGGCGGGGTCGCCGCGACGTGGCCCCGCGCGCCGAGCCGAGCCAGGATCGGCCCGGCAACCGGATGACGGGAGAGGTCGACGTCAATCACCGCCTCGTTTTCCGCCTCCGGGACGACCCAGCGAACGACACCGCGAGAATCGATCCAATTGATCGCCTGCAAACCGGGAAACAGGGATTGCAGGGTTTCCGCTTGGCGCGTGAAATCGGGGCGCGAAGGCGCGCCCTTGTTCTCGATGTGCCGGGCTTCGAGCTTGATTAGCTGAATCCGGACGGCGACAAAATCCTGAAGCCGTTTGGCGATCTGTTCGGCCGCGATCCGCGCCTCGTTCTGACGCCGATTTTTTTCCGTGGAGATCTCGAAGGCGGCCGCGGCCAGAACAAGCGGAATCAGAACGAGCAGCGTCAGCACGGCGGCACGATTGGCGCGTCGCCGACGGTGTGCCTCGGACCTTGCGGGCCGGAGCGCCTCGCCCGGTGGGCCTCTCCTTTCCATCTCGCCTTTCTCCGCCGCGGCGCATTTCGAACGCCTGTCGCCACGGACTTTCGGTGGAGTCTCGCGGGGCGGTCTGAAGACTCGGTTAAGGCGGGAATGCAAGCGATATGGGGTGGGGTGCGGCCTGCGTATGCATTTTTACACGCAAGGAGCGTAGATATAAGGCCGAAGTATCGGAATTTGCGCCCTCGCCGTAAACCGGCGGCGACCTGGAAAAAAGCCGGGAAGTGCGGAACTTCCCGGCAAGTTTAACAGGGAGGCTTCACGTCTGGGAGACGTGGGTCCGCTGCACAGCAGGCGCCCCACAGCGAACCGTCATGCTGCGATGCAGCACAAATCAAACATAGTCTTTTGAGCGGCGTTGTGCAGGCGAAAAATTAACAAATATGCCATGCGTCCAATGCATGGCTGTTGGCGGCTGGTCCAGAAGGCGCACAAGAGAGGCCGGGACGCCTGGTGCCGAGAAACAACCCCTTTTATTCCAGTCTGTTACATGCCGGATTCCGCGACCTTCCGAAGCAGAAAATCACGAAACACCTGGATCCGCTTCGACGAGCGCAGCTCTTCCGGGTAGACGAAATAGGCGTCGAGATGGGGGCCTTCAAGCTCCGGCAATACCTGGACCAGATCGCTCAGGCTGTCGCCCATGAATTCCGGCAGGGCGCCGAGCCCGGCACCCGATTGCACCGCCCGCAGGATCCCGTAGACGTTGTTGACGGTCAACGCCGGACGCCGGGCGCGGTTGTCGGCAACCCCGACCCGCAACAGCCAGTTGGCGTCCGGCACCGGCGGGCGAATGTCCTCGCCATAGACGACAAGACGATGGTGGTCGAGGTCCTCGACCGATTGCGGCATGCCGTGCTTCTTGATGTAGGCCGGCGCGGCATAGATGTGTAGGCGTACGGTCATCAGGTGACGCTGGATGAGGTCGGCCTGGCGCGGCGGCGTCAGGCGCACCGCGACGTCGGCCTCGCGCATCGACAGATCCAGTTCGGTATCGGACAGGATCAGGCGAACCTCGATCTCCGGAAAGACCTCCATGAATTCGCGCATGCGCGGCGCAATCCAGGTCGACCCGAACGCCACCGTCGTCGTGATCTTGAGCTGGCCGCGGGGCCGGTCCTTGCTTTCAGCCAGGCGGGCTGCGGTCATCGCCAGCTTGCCGAATACCTCGTGCACGGTGCGATACAGCAGCTCGCCCTGTTCCGTCAGGATCAGCCCCCGGGCATGGCGGTGGAACAGCGGCACCTTGAGGCTGGCTTCGAGGGCGCTGATCTGGCGGCTGACCGCCGACTGGCTGAGGTTCAGCATGTCGCCGGCGTGGGTGAAGCTGCCGGCTTCGGCCACGGCGTGGAAAATCCGCAGCTTGTCCCAGTCCATGATGCCGGTTCCGGGACCCGGGCGTATCGTCAGCGTCATGCCTTCGCCGGGGGGGTCTTTGCGGATCGGGCCGGCCATGGGATCGACTCCTGTGGTTCGGCCGCTCTACTGTGCAGCCTGGGCTTCGCCGGCCTCGCGTCCGGCGAGGTGGCGTTCGGCTTCAAGAGCCGCCATGCAGCCCATGCCGGCAGCCGTCACGGCTTGGCGGAAGACCTTGTCGCGCACATCACCGGCGGCGAATACGCCGGGAACATTGGTGGCAGTGGAATCCGGCCGGGTGAGGATGTAACCCTCGGCGTCCATCTCGATCTGGCCCTTGAACAGAGCCGTGGCGGGAGCGTGACCGATGGCGATGAACACGCCGTCCACGCTGCGTTCATGGATGTCACCGGTCCTGACGTGGCGCAGGCGCACCCCGGTTACGCCGAGTGGTTCGTCGGTGCCGAGAATCTCGTCGACCACATGGTCCCACACGACTTCGATCCTGCCATTGCGGAACAGGCGGTCTTGCAGAATTTTTTCCGCGCGCAGGGCATTGCGGCGGTGGATCAGGATGACCTTGCGGGCGAAATTGGTCAGGAACAGGGCTTCCTCGACCGCGGTGTTGCCGCCGCCGACCACCGCCACCACCTTGTCGCGGTAGAAAAATCCGTCGCAGGTGGCACAGGCCGAGACGCCGAAGCCGCGGTATTTGGCCTCGCTGTCGAGACCGAGCCAGCGGGCCTGGGCGCCGGTCGCGATGACCAGAGTATCGCCCGTGTAAAGCGTGCCCGAATCCCCGACGCAGCGCAGTGGACGCGCGCTCAGATCGACCTCGACAACCGTGTCCTGAACAATCCGGGTGCCGACATTGGTCGCCTGAGCCTGCATCTGCTCCATCAGCCACGGTCCCTGAATCGGTTCCGCAAAGCCGGGATAGTTCTCGACATCGGTGGTGATCGAAAGCTGACCGCCCGGCTGCAAACCCTGGATCAGAAGCGGACCGAGATTGGCGCGGGCGGCGTAGATGGCAGCAGTGTAGCCGGCCGGCCCGGATCCGAGGATGAGGACTTGGCTGTGTTGCGTCTCAGTCATGGTGTCGGTCGTGCCATGTTCGCGGATAAGGCAGTATTCAAGGCCGCCGTCGGGCGGGAATAATGGTGTCGGGATACGCGGCGCGGAGTCGTACGGGACTTGCCCGAAAGACGTTCCGAAATAATGCTCTGCTTCCCTCGCCCCGCGCAAGCCCCCGCGCCCGACCTTCACATCCGGCGATGGCGCCGGAGTGCGCGAACCCGATCCGGCGCGAAGGAACGCTCAGGCGCCGGTGTGCGTCGGGGCCGTGGAGGCGCCCTCGCCCCAGTCCCGGCCGACATGGGCGATCAGGCGCGGCCGGACTTCTGCCGCCGCCTCTTCGGTATCGCGCAGCGGGGCATAGGTCCAGGTTTCCAGACGTCCCTCGAACGGGCGGGTGATGCCGCGTGCACGTAGGGCGGCATGGAAGCGGGCGAACTTCGGCGATCCGCCTTCCAGCGGCGCGACGAATACCGGCTTGCCGGTGGTTGCGGCCTCGCACAGCATGTTGACCGAATCCGCGGTTACTACCAGGAAGTCGGCGATCCCCAGATAGGCGAGATAAGGGTTGTCGCCGCGGCCGTCCCAGATTTCCACCGGCAGACCGTCGAGGGCCCGGCGCACGATGGCCAGTGCATCGGGGTCGGTGCGTCGCGACGGCGTGACGAGAAGGCCGGCCCCTTCGCGCCGGGCAAGGGCGGCCAGTTGCGCCCCCAGGCGTTCCATGGTCGCGCCGGTCATGCGATACGCCTTGCTGTTGCCGCCGAGCATGACCGCGACCCGCGGACGCGGCAGACGGTCGAGACGGGCGGCGAAGCGGGCCGCGGCCGTGGCCAGGCGCTGTGGCGTCACGCGATTGAGGCTGCCCAGCGTGACGATGACGTTGGGTCCGCGCAGGCGGTCGTGGGCCGGAACGATGACAACATCGAAACGCGCCGGATCGACCAGCGGTTGCGTCTGGATCTGAATGGTGAAGGTCGCGCGCCGGCTTGCCTTGCGGACTGCCAGCGCCGGCGCGGCGGCTTGGCGGCCGGTCGCGATCAGGACGTCCGGCCACGGTGGCCCCAGGGGATCGGCCGCGGCTTCGAGACGGCTCAGCACCCCGGGCACCAGCGGCGGCGGCAGCCAGCGCCAGGGGCGCCGCACCCGGACGCGCTTGACCACCGGGGTCAGGCCGAGCGCTTCGGCCAGGGCGACGCATTGGACCTCCATCCCGGCGTGGCCTTCGCTGACGGCCCAGCAGGTCGGGGGCGATGTGCGCTCACGATTCATGGCCGCCGACTATCGCCGCCGTCTCCGGTTGCTGCAAGGGGCCGTGCAGGCTTGGCGAGATCGGGTGCGACGGGTAATATCATTGCGCGGGAAGGGCGCGCCGCAGCATACTCGCAAACGTGGTCGGTGAGCGCGACGGGGGACAACCATGCGCCGGGTACGGCTTGATCAGATCGATTTGCGGATCCTGAAGGATCTGCAAGCCGACGGGCGCATGACCAATGTCGAGCTGGCGCGCCGCGCCGGCATTTCGGCGCCGCCATGCCTGCGCCGGGTGCGCGCCCTCGAAGAAGCGGGCTACATCCGCGGCTATCATGCCGATCTCGATCCGGAAATACTCGGTTTCGAGGTCATGTTCTTCGCCCTCGTCGGTCTCGACAGCCAGTCGGAAGCGGTGCTGTCGGCGTTCGAGCGCATGGTTGCCGAATGGGACGAGGTGCGCGAATGCCACATGGCGCGCGGGCCCAACGATTTCGTGCTCAAGGTCGTCGCCCGCAACACCGCCCACGAGAACGAACTGACCGAAAAGCTGACCGCCGCCCCTCACGTCGCCACGGTTCAGACCATTCAGGTCATCCGCACCTCCAAGGATCTGCCCGGCGTGCCGATCGAGATGGTCCCCGATCCCCATCAGACATAGCGGGTCTTCGACATCACCTTGGTCCGGGATGCCGGACCGATTGCGGGGTGCGGAAGGGGCGGGTTGCAGGCGGTTCTGGACCGATCAGACGAATTTCACCTTGACGATTTCGTAGGCTTTTTCGCCTTTGGGCGTGTTGACTTCGACGACGTCGCCGACCGTCTTGCCAATTAGGGCCCGGGCCAGCGGGGCCGTGATCGACAGGCGGCCCTGTTTCACGTCGGCCTCGTCCTCGCCGACGATCTGGTAGGTGATCTTTTCCTCGGTGTCTTCGTCGATCAGGGTTACCGTGGCGCCGAACATCACCGTCTTGCCAGACAGTTTCGACACGTCGATCACCTCGGCGCGTGCGATCTTGTCCTCCAGTTCGCCGACCCGCCCTTCGATGAAGCTCTGGCGGTCGCGCGCAGCATGATATTCGGCATTCTCGGACAGATCGCCATGGGCCCGCGCTTCGGCGATCGCGCGAATTACTTCCGGCCGCTCCTTGTTCTTGAGGATGCGCAGTTCTTCTTCCAGCCGCGCCAGACCCTCGGCCGTCATGGGAATTTTATTCGTCATCGGCGATAACCCGAAGTCATTTTGAAGTAATAAGTCACGGGAGGCCATCAGCACCTCCGGCCGGAACCC
>RFLL01000452.1 GCA_003693905.1 Alphaproteobacteria bacterium | reverse complement strand
CCCCTTGCCTGGTGCAGGTCTCCTGGCCAAGCGGCCTGCGCGAGCAATGTTCGATCGAGCCCGGTGGTCGCTACCTGCTGGTCGAGGGCAACGGCACGGCCGATAAATTGCCATCCGCCCCCTGAATGCCTTCACCTCGACCCATTCCAGCGGAATTCAGCGGCTTTGTCGCGGCCCGGCTGAAGGTTGCGTGTCACGGACTTCCCCAGTGCGCTGAAGAAGACCGGCTCGGACACGACCGTCGCGCTTGGTTTATCATGAAGGGGAGATTCGCCGTGGCCGGCAGAGCCGATAACTCCATAGCCACCACGCGCCATCGTTCGACGTTTATTCCCCTTCATTTCGCCTTCCCATTTTCCCAGCCGCCAGCACGCTTGAACTCTTGATTACGGTTGACGCCAGCGGATCGACAATAGCATGCCGCCACTAGAAAGCACGGAACGGCCAGACATGCGATCGGCCCTCCCGCCGGGAAGGGAATCGCTGCCCAGGTGGTACGACCTATTCGGCCTGCGTCCCTCGTCATTGCAGACCGCCGTGACCGGCCAGTGCCTGCTGTGGTTGGCGGGCGGGCTCCTGAGCTTGGGCGGCTGTTGGGCCGCTCCGCAAGCATCATCGCCCGACGCACGACCTGCCGCGGCACCCGCCAACGAGAACGCATCGCCCGACTTGTCGGCTCCTGCGGCCCAGGCCACGCCTTCCCCGGCGGCGGACGCGACGGCGGTATCGGAAGAGCCTATCGCCAGTCCCGTCGATCGCCCTTTGCCGCCACCATCAGCCCGGCATCCCATCGATCAAATCCCCGAGGGCCAGGCCTACCGGCGTGCCTTGGAAGCCTGGGATGCGGGGGACGCCGACACGGCGCAACGGATTGCAAACGAATTGGCGGGCCATCCGACGTATTCTCCCCTGGCTGTGGCGATCGAGGCCGTGGGACATATCAAGCGGGGCGAGTTGGAGAAGGCGCTGGAGTTGGCTGAGCAGATTTCGTCCATCCCGGTGATGCAACGGGAAGCCTACGCCATCGCGGGCGAAGTATTCCAACGCCGTCAGGAATGGACCCGGGCCGAGGACGCGTTCCTGCATGCCCTGGCCATCGATCCGTATCACGTTCGTTCGCATCGCTGGTTGGCTGTGCTGTACTACGACAGCGGAGCCATGCGATTGGCTACCGAACACTTGCGGCAAGTGGCCTGGCTGGAACCTCAAGAGTGCAAATCGCTGATGCTGTCGGCGCGCATCTACATCGACTACGAACAGTACTCCGAGGCGATCGAGGACTTGCGAGCCTTACTGCGTCGCGATCCACCGACCGATATGGCCGTGGCCGCCAAGATCGAGCTGGCCCATTGTTACACCCAGTTGCGTCGCCTGGAGGACGCTCGAAAGGTGCTGGCCGACTGTCCCAGCGAGCTGCCAGGGGTATTGGCCATGCGCGCCGCCGTGGCGGAGGCGGAAGGGGATTTCGAAGAGGCGGCCCGACTGGCCCGCGATGCGCTGCAGCGCGGTTCCCCTGCCAAGGCCGCACTGGTGCTGGGCCGTGTGCTGGTCGCTCAAGGCCAGTGGCAGGCGGCCGTCGAATTGCTCGAACCACTAGTCCAGCAGACACCCAGCGACCATCGCTTTCGCATGCTGCTTGGCCGGGCTGCCCTGCGGCGTCGGTTTCTGATCGATCCCGCCCGGTCGTTCCTGATCGGGCGCCAACCAGACAAGGACCGCACATGAAAATTGCAATGATGGCGCGCAACGCCAAGCTCTACTCCCATCAGCGCCTGGTCGAGGCGGCCAGGGACCGCGGCCACGAGATCGATATCATCGACACCTTGAAGGTCTACATGAACATCACCTCGCACCGCCCGGGCCTGCGTTATCATGGAGAACCGCTGAAGGGCTACGACGCCGTGATCCCGCGTATCGGCGCATCCGTGACCTTTTACGGGCTCGCCGTGTTGCGCCAGTTCGAGATGATGGGCGTCTGGCCGCTCAACGAATCGGTGGCTATCGGCCGGTCGCGGGACAAGCTGAGATCGACCCAGCTGCTGGCGCGCAAGGGCATTGGCCTGCCGATCACCGCCTTCGCCCACGACACCCGCGATATCGACGATCTTATCAAGATGGTCGGCGGCGCGCCGGTGGTCATCAAATTGCTGGAGGGCACCCAGGGGATCGGCGTCGTTCTGGCTGATACCGAACGTTCGGCCAAGTCGGTGATCGAGGCCTTCCGCGGCGCCAACGTCAATATCCTGGTGCAACAGTTCATCAAGGAGGCCGGCGGCACGGACATCCGCGCGTTTGTCGTGGGCAACAAGGTTGTGGGCGCGATGGAGCGCAAGGGCGCGGAGGGCGAATTCCGCTCCAACCTGCACCGCGGCGGCTCCGCCCGGGTGATCAAGATCACGCCCGAGGAACGCTCGACCGCGATCCGCTCGGCGCGCATCATGGGCCTCAATGTATGCGGCGTGGACATGCTGCGCTCCGCCCACGGGCCGGTGGTGATGGAGGTCAATTCGTCGCCGGGGTTGGAAGGCATCGAGGCGGCGACCGGCAAGGACATTGCCGCCATGATCGTTGCGTTCATGGAGACTAACGCCAAGCCGGGCAAAACGCGGACCCGCGGGAAGGGCTGATGGCGCGCAAGGCTTTCAAGATCGGCGGCGCGACGATTGCGCCGGGCGCGCGCGATACCGTCGACCTGCCGCTGTCGGTGCTGTCCAACCACACGCCGATGAGCCTGCCGGTGCAGGTGATCCATGGCCGCAAGCCCGGGCCCGTAATGTTCGTCTCCGCCTGCGTGCATGGCGACGAGATCATCGGGGTCGAGATCATCCGCCGCCTGCTGCGGCTGCCCGCGCTCAGGCGGTTGCGCGGCACCCTGCTCGCAATCCCCATCGTCAATGCCTTCGGCTTTATCAACCACTCCCGCTACCTGCCCGACAGACGCGATCTCAACCGCTCGTTCCCCGGTTCGGCCAACGGCTCGCTCGCCGCCCGCCTGGCGCATCTCTTCGTCAAGGAGGTCGTGACGCGCTGTCAGTATGGCATCGACCTGCATTCCGCGGCCGAGCATCGCACCAACCTGCCGCAGATCCGCGTGTCCGACCGGGAGCCGGAGACCCGGGCCCTGGCGGAGGCTTTTGGCGCGCCGGTGATCCTGCACTCGCAGGTGCGCGACGGGTCGCTGCGGGACGCGACGTTTCTTCCGGTGATCTACGAGGCACGACCGGACGAGGACTGGCACGATCCTGAGGTG
>RFLL01000451.1 GCA_003693905.1 Alphaproteobacteria bacterium | reverse complement strand
TCTTACGGCGACGGCGACTTCTTGCGGAAGCGGTCGAAGGCGACGATGTTTTCGCCGGCGGTTTCGCGGGCTTCCCCGCGCGACCCGGGATCGGGCTCTGCCTCTTCGGGCCGGGAGGCGCGGTCCTGCCCCGCGGCGCGCGCCGGCGTCGTCCGGTCCTCGTCGCGGTTTTCTTCGCCCCGGCCTTCGCCTTCGTTCACGTCCGCCGCCGGGGCGGAGCCGGCGGCCTCTGCGACGTCGAACTGCAACCCGAAGCGCACCGACGGATCGGCAAACGCCGCCACGGCGGCGAAGGGGATGCGCAACCGCTCCAGCCGGCCGTTGAACGACAGGGTGACGGCAAAACCTTCGTCGTCGACGTCGAGATCGTAGAACTGGTGCTGGAGCACGATGGTCATGTCGTCGGGATAGCGCCGGCGCAGGGATTCGGGAATGTCCACACCGGGATGCGCGGTCCGGAAGGTGATGTAGAAGTGGTGGTCGCCCGGCAGGCCGTGGTCCGCAGCCTGCCCCAGCGCCTGGCGCACCACGCCGCGCAGGGCGTTTTCGACCATGCGGTCGTAGCGGATTTCCTGGTCGTTCATGCGCCGCCGCCTCTCGTAACGTCCCCGCCCTGGTACTTTCCCGGTGGCCGTCAACCCCTTCCGGGCGGCCCTGCCCCGCAGCGCAGCCCGCCTTGAGCCCCGGTGCCGCGACTTTCAACCCGTCCGGCCTCTACCTCCTTCCGTTCCGTAGCTTCCGGTACGATGGGCGCAGGAGGGACGGGGAAGGGCCGGGGGCGAACCGAAAAACGTGGGGCGCTTCTGTTGCCAGGTGCGCCCCGAACCCCGCCTCGGCGTGTGAAGGCCGAGGGCTTGATTTTGGCTTACCAGCCGCGATTACGCGGCGAGGCGAGCCTCACCATAGTTGTCGTTGGCAACTATCGTTGTGGCCCGATAACGGCGGTACCATGCCGGGCGCCGGATACGTCTTTACTGCGCGCGTCGATCCTGTTTCGCCCCCATGACGGGCCGGGACCGGGCACGGGGCCCGCTTCGGCAATCGAAACTCTGGTGGAGGCGCCGGGTACTGCCCCCGGGTCCGCTGCGCTTATTCCACGTATCCGTGTAGCGCCATAGCCGGTTGCCCGGCACCCCTAATATAGGCGCTCGGGCCGGCGAATGGAACACCCCCGGAGCCGGTCGTTGGAGGTTCCGGGCTGCCCGGGCGCCAGGCCCCGGCGACGGGGCCGGCGATTCCGGTTTTCCCCAGGTTTTTCATCTTGTCCCCAGGCCTGGGGGCTCGGCAGGCGCGGCGGGGACGGTTAAAAGGAGGCATGAGCAGGTGCGATCCTTCTTCCCTCCCGCGCGGCGATGCGGGACAATCGTCCGGTTGGGCGATGCGCGCGTCGCCGCCGCCACCCCCGCACGCACAAGACGCACGAGGACCAGCGTGACCCCCACCGACGAGCGCCCGCGGCGGCGGCTGAGCGAGGCCCAGGAGGCCGAGATCAGGGCCCTGCGCGAGGTCAGCCACCCCACCCGCCGGGCCACCGTGCCGGCTCTGGAAGAGATTCTGTACGAACCGCTGCCGGTGCTCGACCACGGCTTCGTGCGCGTCATCGACTACATGGGCGATGACGCCGCCATCGTCCAGGCGGCCCGCGTCTCCTACGGGCGGGGCACCAGGCAGGCACGTGGCGATGCCGGCCTCATCGACTATCTGATGCGCCATCGCCACACGACGCCGTTCGAGATGTGCGAGATCAAGTACCACGTCAAGCTGCCGATCTTCGTGGCACGGCAGTGGATCCGCCATCGCACCGCCAACGTCAACGAATATTCGGCGCGCTATTCGGTTCTCGATCGCGAGTTCTACATTCCGGCGCCGGAGCATCTGGCGGCCCAGTCGACGGCCAACCGTCAGGGCCGCGGCGGTGTGCTCGGCGGCGACGAGGCGGCGCGGGTGTTGCAGATTCTCAAGGAAGATGCGGCCCGGTGCTATGCCCACTACGAGGAAATGCTCAACGAGCGCGAGGACGGTACGCCGATCGACCCGGCCCGCACCGGCCTGGCGCGGGAGCTGGCGCGCATGAACCTGCCCCTCAACATCTATACCCAATGGTACTGGAAGTGCGACCTGCACAACCTGTTCCACTTCATCAGCCTGCGCGCCGATCCCCACGCCCAGTACGAAATCCGCGCCTATGCCGAGGTTCTGCTGGATACCGTGCGACGTTGGGTGCCGGTCGCCTGCGCGGCGTTCGAGAACCACGTCATGGCCGGTGCGCGGCTGTCGGGTGCGGCGCTGGCGGTGGTGCGCCGGATGCTGGCCGGCGAGACCGTGACCCGGGAAGAGGCCGGCCTGTCCAGGCGCGAATGGGCGGAACTGATGATCCTTCTCGGGCGTGAGGCGGCGGAATCGGCCTGAGGTCTGTCTCCCGCCGGCCGCGTCAACACCTGCAAGACAACATCGCCGCAGCGCGCTAGGCTGTCTTTTCCATCTTCCCCTTGCGTGCGGGCGCCACGCACATGCCTTCGAGATTGCGTCAATGCGTCCGACCCGCAACCCGAACAGGAAAGGCGGCGACATGACCCAGGTGAACGTGTCTCAGAACCTGAAGGTTCCGGCCGATGCCGTGTGGCGCGTGATCGGCAACTTCAATGCACTGGCCGAATGGCATCCGGCGGTCGTCAAGAGCGAAACCCGCGAGGAAGACGGTGCCACCGTGCGCACCCTGACGCTGGCCGGCGGCGGCCAGATCGTCGAACGCCTGGAGGCCAGGGACGACAAGGACCGCAGCTACACC
>RFLL01000450.1 GCA_003693905.1 Alphaproteobacteria bacterium | reverse complement strand
GTATCGACCTCGCTCATGAGCCATAACCCCGCAAGAACCGCCCCGCACAGACGTACCGCGAACCGACTTGCCGAATGCACAGACCGCATGGACATGCCCTCCTGCCCGCCGGAAAATACCTTCGGCGCCCGCCCCAGGATGTCGAGGATGCGCGCGTATTCCTCTGCCGTCAGGCCGTGCTCGGCGACGATTTCGGGGGTGACCTCGGTTTCGGGCGAGAGCGCGGTCATGACAGGGCCTCGACCAGGCCGTCGAACAGTGCCGCGCCGTCGCGACCGCCCAGCATCGCGTCGGCCAAGCGCTCCGGATGGGGCATCATGCCCAGCACCGTCTTGGTTTCGTTGAAGACGCCGGCAATGTTGCCCATCGATCCGTTGGGGTTCGCCTCAGGCGCAAGAACACCTTCGGCGGTGCAGTAGCGGAAGGCGATCTGACCGCGCTCTTCCATCCGCGCCAACTGATCCTCGGCGGCGACGTAGTTGCCGTCGTGATGGGCGACGGGGATCCGGATCGTCTGTCCCGCCGTGTAAGCGCAGGTGAACAGACTCTGAAACGTTTCAACGCGCAAGTAAACGTCCTTGCATATGAACTTCAGGTTCGCGTTGCGGATCAGCGCCCCCGGCAGCAGGCCCGCTTCGGTCAGAATCTGAAAACCGTTGCAGATGCCGAGCACCGGCACCCCGCGCCGGGCGCGGCGCACGACCTCCTTCATGACCGGGGAATGGGCCGCCATCGCCCCGCAGCGCAGATAGTCGCCGTAGGAAAAGCCGCCGGGCAGGACGATGAGATCGACCGGGGCGAAATCGACCTCCTTGTGCCAGACCATGATCGGGGCGCCGCCGCCGCGGGCCCGCATCGCCCGGGCCAGAGCCACCTGCACGTCGCGGTCGCAGTTGGAGCCGGGGAACACGATGACCGCGGCTTTCATGCGCCATACCCCTTCGACGCGCCGCAACGCGGACATCGGGTGGAACCGGTGCGGAACACGCGACTACCCTCCGAGGTGGCGGTCACGAAACGCCTTAGACGCCTTGGGCGTCCTGGCCGTCGATCTCGATGGCATAGGTCTCGATCACGGTGTTGGCGAGCAGCTTTTCGCACATGGCTTTGACCGCCGCGCGCGCGCGCGCCGGGTCGGTCTCGGCCAATTCCAGCTCGATCAGCTTGCCCTGTCGCACGCCCTCGACCCCGTCGAATCCGAGCGATGTCAGGGCCTTCCGGATCGCCTTGCCCTGCGGGTCGAGAACGCCGGGCTTGAGCGTAACGTAGACGCGCGCTTTCAAGGGTTGCGGCCTCCCGAATCAGGCCGATGAAGCGGCCGGGGCGCGCAATCTAGCCGCGCGCCGGGGGCGTGACAAGCCGGTCGAACATCGCCTCGACCAACTCCTCGGAGGCTCTGCGGCGTGGGTGGCGGAAGCCTCTTTCAGTTTGCAGGATAATATTCATATAATTGATACCTTCATGGCTGAGCAGAATCCATCCTCATTTGCATGCCTGCGAGTTATTTTAATAGCTACTTGCTGTTTTTGGTGAGACCCCGACGGTTTTCCACAGTTACGTGCACAGTAAAATATTCCTATATATTGCATTTTCGGCATTCGAGATGTATTGTTCCAATCCTTGGTGTCGGGGGACACGGGGAACGGGATAAGGGGGCAAGGGTGGTCAGTCCATACCTTCTCAGGCCGTTGCGTTCGCTCGACGAGGCCCTGCATCACCGTGCGATGGTGCAGCGTCTCTATGCCGTCAAGGGAGCGGCCGAGCCGACATGCGAAAGTGCCGTGGAGCTGCGTCAACGGGGACGCCGGCTGCGTCCGCGCGTCGTGTGGACCAACGTGCACTGGCGCAAGCCGGGCCATGGTGACAGCGGCCGAAGCAGGACATGAAGCAGGACGCGAAGACGCCCCTGCGGGCCGGGGACGGCTGAGGGCAACCGGGGCCGATCGGCTTTCGGGCGCGGGCTGGCGAAACGTCCGGTCCTGGCACGGGCGGCGGTTTTCTCCGCCACCTTCTTCCTTCCCGCCGCCTCCTTTTCGGATGCGCCTGCCTGCCGACGGGCACAGAACAGGGCGGGCGGCGGGCAGGGTCAGTGGACCAGCTTGGGCCGGGCCGGTTCGGCCGGGATGTTGTCGGGCAGCACGCCGAGGCGCCGCGCCACCTCGCGGTAGGCGTCCTCGACGTTGCCGAGGTCGCGCCGGAAGCGGTCCTTGTCCAGGCGCTCGTTGGTCTCGACGTCCCACAGCCGGCAGGAATCCGGGCTGATCTCGTCGGCGACGACGATCCGCATCTCGTCGTCTTCCCACAGGCGACCGAATTCCAGCTTGAAGTCGACCAGTTTCAGCCCGACGCCGAGGAACAGCCCCGACAGGAAATCGTTCACCCGCAAGGCAAGCTGAACGATATCGTCAAGGTCCTGCGTCGTGGCCCAGCCGAAGGCGGTGATGTGCTCTTCGCTGACCATGGGATCGCCCAGCTTGTCGTCCTTCAGGTAGTACTCGATGATTGGCCGCGGCAGCGGCGTGCCTTCCTCCAGCCCCAGGCGCTGGGAGATGGACCCGGCGGCGACGTTGCGCACCACGACCTCGATGGGAATTATCTCAACTTCACGAACAAGTTGCTCACGCATGTTGAGACGTCGGACAAAGTGGGTGGGAATTCCCATCTCGCCCAGACGCACCATAAGGTATTCCGAAATCCGGTTGTTCAGGACGCCTTTGCCGGTGATGACGCCGTGCTTCTGATTGTTGAAAGCGGTGGCGTCATCCTTGAAGTACTGCACGATGGTCCCCGGCTGCGGGCCTTCGAAGAGAACCTTGGCTTTGCCTTCGTAAATCCGTCTGCGTCGCATGGTGCACCTCTGGGTTCGTCCCGAGCGCAATACGGGCATCCGCATGGCATGCGTACGGCGGGGACGAGTCTCATATAGCAAGCCCCCCGGTCCGGTACAATCAGTGCCCGTGCGGATGCCCGGGGCGACAGGGATGAAGTGAACCTCGCCGGGAGCTCGAGAGGGCGCAACGGCGTGGCGGAAGAGCGGCCTGGGGCGGGCGGCCTACAGGGGCACCGGCGCGAACGCGGTGCGATCGGGTGGTCCGGGGGCGAACAGCCATACCGATCGCACCGGGGGGCTGGCGTGGGCGTCGGCCGGCAGAGCCATCAGGGAACTGGAGACGGTCCCGAAGCCGCCGGATTACCTCACCTGCTGGCTGGATCTTGCCCTCCTCCGCCTGCCGTGTGCCGAGCGCGAGAATTTTCAGCAGCGCCATGG
>RFLL01000449.1 GCA_003693905.1 Alphaproteobacteria bacterium | reverse complement strand
GTATCGAGACCCTCGTCCATGAGCATGATGGTGATCCCGGTCTCGCGATCGCCGGCCAGAATCGCGCGCTGGATCGGCGCCGCGCCGCGCCAGCGCGGCAGCAGCGAGGCGTGAACGTTGAGGCACCCCAGACGCGGGGCGGCAAGAATCGGGCGCGGCAGAAGCAGCCCGTAGGCGACGACCACGGCGGCATCAAGGTCGAGGGCCGCGAATGCCGCCTGCTCGGCCGGATCCTTCAGGGTGGCCGGCGTGCGCACCGGCCAGCCACGCGCCGCGGCAAAGGCATGCACCGGCGAGGGGCGCGGCTTGTGACCGCGCCCGGCCGGGCGCGGCGGCCGGGTGTAGACCGCGGCGATGGTGTGCCCGGCATCGGCCACGGCGGCCAGCGACGGCACCGCGAAATCGGGCGTACCGAGAAAGGCGAGGCGTAACGGTTTCGACGTCATGACGCGGCGCAGACTATCACGACCCGGCGCACGCGTCGGCACCGGCGTGGACCGGGAAGAACGGGGATGGGCCCGGTCAGGCCTAGAGACCGGACTCAGAGGACGTGCGCCGGTTCCGGCGTCCCGGCCTTGCCCTTGCCGGGTTTGGCCTTCTTGGCCTTGAGCAGCTTGCGCAGGATCATGTTGCGCTTGAGCGCGCTCAGATGATCGACAAACAGGATGCCGTCGAGGTGGTCGATCTCGTGCTGGATGCAGGTGGCAAGCACGCCCTCGGCCGCCAGTTCGCGTTCGACCCCGTGTTCGTCCAGATAGCGGACCCGGATCGCCGCCGGGCGCACCACGTCGGCATAGTGATCGGGCAGCGACAGGCAGCCCTCCTCGTAGCTGGCATCCTCGTCCGAGACCCAGACCAGTTCCGGGTTAACCATGCGGTAGGGCTGCGGCGTCTCGCCCTCGGATGCGACGTCGAGGACGATGATCCGCCTGAGCACGCCGACCTGCGGCGCCGCCAGGCCGATTCCGGGGGCGGCGTACATGGTCTCCAGCATGTCGTCCATCAGCCGGCGCACCGTATCGTCGACCTGTTCGACCGGGGCGGCCACCTGTTTCAGACGCGGATCGGGAGCGACAAGAATGGGCAGAATGGCCATGACCAGGGCTTGATCCGTTTCGCAGCCAACGCGTGAACTCGCCGGCCCCGAAACCGTCGGGTCACCGGCGGTTCTTAGGTATGGGGCCGGGCCGGCCCCGTCAAGCCGCACCGTCAAGTCACGCCGTCAAGCCGCAGACAGCGGGCAGGTTGCGCGGGAGGGGGGGCCGAGCCGAGGGCGCCGCAAAGCGTGATAGAGTGACGAACCGGCCGCGAATCGGGCATAACCGGCCTCGCGAACCCGGCGAGAACTGCGCCGACAGCAACCGGCAAGCGCGGAGCACGTTGATCATGGACGTCACGATGATCCTGGCGGTGATCGTCGCCGTAGCGGTGGGCGCGGTGCTGGCCGTGCTCGTGCTGCGTGGACGCGGACGCGACGATCGCCCCGAGGCCGAAGCTGCCACGGCCGCCCTGGCCGGCCGCCTGGCCCAGATGGCCGACAGCCAAGCCGCTGTCCAGGCCCAGCTTGCCGAGCGCCTTCAGACCCAGGAACGAGCGCTCACCAAGGCGATCGAAGAGCGCCTGGCCGAGTTCGCCACACGCATCGACAGGCGTCTGAACGAATCGGCACAGCAAAATCATTCGACGCTGAGCGACCTGCGCGAGCGTCTGGCGGTCATCGACCGGGCGCAGAAGAACATCACCGAATTGTCGACCCAGGTGGTCGGCCTCCAGGACATCCTGGCCAACAAGCAGGCGCGCGGCGCCTTCGGCGAGATTCAGCTGCGCGATATCGTCGAATCTATCCTGCCGCCCTCGACCTATGCCTTTCAGGCGACCCTCGGCAACAACCGGCGTGCCGACTGCCTGCTGCGCCTGCCCAACCCGCCGGGCGCCATCGTGATCGACTCGAAGTTTCCGCTGGAGAGCTATCAGGCCCTGCGCGGCGCCCGCGACGAGGCGGCCCAGGCGGTGGCGCGGCGTGCCTTCGCCGCCGCCGTGCGCAAGCACATCCAGGACATCGCGACGCGCTACATCGTGCCCGGCGAGACGGCCGAATCGGCGCTCATGTTCCTGCCCAGCGAAGCCGTCTATGCGGAATTGCACGCCAATTTCCGCGACGTGGTGGAAGAGGCGTTCCGGGCCCGGGTGTGGATCGTCTCGCCGACCACGCTGATGGCCACCCTGAATACGGTGCGGGCGATCCTCAAGGACGTGCGCATGCGCGAGCAGGCCGGCGTCATCCAGAGCGAAGTCCAGAAACTGCTCAAGGACGTGACCCGCCTCGACGAACGGGCGGGCAAGCTGCAACGCCATTTCGAGCAGGCGAGCGAGGACGTGCGCCAGATCCGCATCTCGACCGAAAAGGTGACCAAGCGCGGCGAACGGATCATCGACCTGCAACTGGAAGAGCACGAAACCACCGCCGCCGGCTCCCTGGTCGCACCGGATGCGGCTCGCCTGACGACAGAATAACGAATTTCAAGTTAATTAATGAAAATCGCGATCTCTATGTTGTAGAAAGAGAAAAATGGATCATACCACATTGATATGAAATGCATTTTCATATTTAACTTATATTAAGTTAAATAGCGGATTCCCTCCTTACCGGGTGATCCGAACCCGGTAGCGCAGCG
>RFLL01000448.1 GCA_003693905.1 Alphaproteobacteria bacterium | reverse complement strand
TACTGGGCCCGTCTCAAACAGACGGCGGGGAAAACGCCGCCGCGGGCAATCGAATCCGACCGTCTCATGATGCGTCAGATCGGCAAGAACAAAGGCGCCTTCAGTTACGCGCCTGTGGACATGAAACTGCCCGACACCGTCAAAGTGCTGTTCGCTTTCTGATCGACGGCGGAACGCTCGGATCAAAGCCCTATGTCCTTTCGTCGAGGTAGGATCATGACGCTGCCTGATATCCGTTGGACGATTCGCCGCAAGCTGATCGTTCTGGTCGGAACGCTGTTCATTCTCACGGTGGGCTCGAACCTCTATTACCGCGTTCAGGTTGCGACCAGCAATGCCGCCATCAACAATCAGGAACGCACACTGACCCTTCTCAGCACGGTTCGCCGGGCGGCGTCCGCATTCGATGACATGCGGTACTGGTATGCCGATCTGGCCAACAGTCTGAGCACCGAGGCGGAAGAGGCCGCCACCACTGCGGCGCAGCGTCTTGACAAGGAACTCGAACAGCTTGCCGATATCGCGCCCCGACGGGTCGCGAAAATCCGCAAGCACGTGACCGCATTACAGGAACAGGCGCTGGAGGCCCTGGACAACTACGTCATGGACGACCGCGGAGCCGGCAATGCCGCAATGGACAAGGTGCGCGCCAAAGTCGCGGCGGTGGCGTCGATTCTGTCGGCAATGGTCGAAGAACTGGAACAGCAGGCGAGCAGGGCCCGGGCCGTCGTCGCACAACGCTCGCGGGCAACGCTCGTGGTATCTCTGCCGATTCTCATCACCACCGGCATTTTGACGCTGGTCATGGGGGTGATGATGCTGCGCACGGTCGTTACCCCGATCGGGCGGATGACGCAGGTCATGTCCCAGTTGGCCGATGGCGATACGACGCTGGAAATTCCGGGCGTGGATCGGCGCGACGAAATCGGCCAGATGGCCGGCGCGGTGCAGATCTTCAAGAACAATGCGATCGAACGTCAGCGCCTTGCCGAGCGCGAACGCCAGGAGGTGGCCGAACGCGAGGCGCGCGCACGCCGGATCGCGGAGACGAGCGCCCGGTTCGAGCGCGACACCCGGGAACTGATGCACCAGGTCGCAGAAGGCGCCTCCGACATGCGCACTCAGGCGGTCGCGATGTCGGCAAGCGCACAGCAAAGCTGCGGACAGGCGGCGACGGTCGCCAACAGGGCATCCGAAGCAGCCGCGCATGTTCAGGCCGTCGCCCGGGCGACGGAAAACATCGCCTCCTCGATCCACGAAATCGTACGCCAGGCGAGCCAGTCTTCTGAGATCGCCCGAAACGCCGTTGCCCAGGCCAGCGACACCAACAGGACGATGCAGAAACTGGCCGAGGTCGCCGAGCGCATCGGCGAAATCGTCGGACTGATCAACGACATCGCCGAGCAGACCAACCTGCTGGCCCTCAACGCCACCATCGAGGCGGCCAGGGCCGGCGAAGCCGGGAAAGGCTTTGCGGTGGTCGCCAACGAAGTCAAGGGCCTAGCCGAGCAGACCTCCAAGGCGACCGATGAAATCCGGCAGCAGATCACCGAGATTCGCGAGGTGACCCAGTCCGCGGTCGCCGCGATCGGCAAGATCGGCGACGTCATCGGCGAGATCAACGATATCTCCTCGACCATCTCCGGTTCGATGGAGCAGCAGCAGCACGCCACCGACGAGATTCTGGACAGCGCCCAACTGGCCGCGTCGGGAACGGAGGACGTAACCAGGAACATCCAGGACGTGCGCGCCGCCGCCGAGGACACCAACGCCGTTTCCGGCCGCGTCTGCGAAGCGGCCGAAGCCCTGTCGCGGCAGGCCGACGCCATGCAGGCGCGGATCGGCGCCTTCCTGAAGGAAATCCGCTCCGCCTGAGCGGAGTGTGAGACGACAGAACAAGCGCCGATTGTAAGACGACAGGCCGACATGACAGAAATCTGGTAGCGGGGGAGGGACTCGAACCCCCGACACGCGGATTATGATTCCGCTGCTCTAACCAACTGAGCTACCCCGCCATCCCATGCCGCCCTGCAACATGGCGCCCGAGTGGCGCCAGGGTCGGCAGCCGTCCGGCCCCGCGCTATATGACCTCCCCGCCGCAACCTGTCAAGACGAGCGCCGAAAGGCCGGGCGTCGGAGGGTCGAGCGGCAGCCCCGGATGTGCGCCCGCCCCGGGACCGCGGGTGGATTTCCGGGCCGCAAACGGCTACTAGAGCAGGGCCTGCCCACTGGCACCTGTATCCGCCTGGCGCGGGTCCCGCGCCGCAAAGCCTTAACAACAGCAGCAAGAGGGGAAAAAGCCGTAGCCATGCCCGCATCCAACATCCCGGAAATCGATCCCGAAGAGATTCTGCACGGCGTTCTCGAATGGGTGGCCATCGAATCGCCCTCGCACAATACCGCAGCGATCAACCGGATGGTCGACCACGTGGAGGCCGAGCTGCGTCGCACCGGCCTTGTCCTCGAACGCAGCCCCGGGCGCGACGGCTTCGGCGACATCCTGAAGGCCCGCACCCCGTGGGGCGGCGACGGCCCCGGGATCCTGGTCCTCAGCCACATCGACACCGTACACGACATCGGCACCATCGACGGCGTGCTCAAGGTCCGGCGCGAAGGCGACCGGGTCTACGGTCCCGGCATCTATGACATGAAGGCCGGGGCCTATATCGCCCAGTATGCGCTGCGCCATATCGTGCGCAGCGGGCGGGAGACGCCGTTGCCGATCACCTTCCTCTACATCCCCGAGGAGGAGGTCGGCAGCCCGACCTCGCGCGCGGTCATCGAAGCCGAAGCGATGAAAAACAAATACGTGCTGGTGACCGAGCCGGCACGCGACGGCGGCAAGGTGGTCACCGCGCGCAAGGGCGTGGCCCGCTTCGTCGTGCGGACCCGGGGCCGGCCGGCTCACGCCGGCGCGCGCCATCAGGACGGGCGCAGCGCGATTCGCGAAATGGCGCGACAGATCCTGCGTATCGAGGAAATGACCGACTACGAACGTGGCATCACGACCAACGTCGGCCTGGTATCCGGCGGCACCATGACCAACGTGGTCCCAGCCGAATGCATGGCCGAGGTCGACATGCGCGTGCCCGATGCCCCGACCGGCGAGGAAATGTGCCAGCGGATGCTCGGCCTCGAAAGCACCGATCCCGATGTTGCGCTTGAGATCACCGGGGGGATGAACCGGCCGCCCTATGTCAAGACCGAGGGCATTGCCCGGCTGTTCGAGCACGCCCGGGCGCTGGCCGCCGAGATCGGCTTCGAATTGCAGGACTGCCCGACCACCGGCGGCGGCAGCGACGGCAATTTCACCGCCGCGCTCGGCATCCCCACCCTCGACGGCCTCGGCGCCGACGGCCACGGTGCCCATACCCACGACGAGTACATCTATTTCTCGTCGCTGCGCGAGCGCACCGCGCTGATGATCCGCCTGTTCGAAACGCTGAGCTGAAGCCGGGCAGAGATCCCTGCACGGGCGGCCCGACGCACCCTAGGCC
>RFLL01000447.1 GCA_003693905.1 Alphaproteobacteria bacterium | reverse complement strand
GTGATAGACCACGCCTTTGGGTTCGCCGGTGGTGCCCGAGGTGTAATTGAGCGCGATCGCCCGCCATTCGTCGTCGGGCATCACGCCGGCGAACTCGGGATCGCCGGTGTCGAGAAAATTCTCATACTCGATTTCTCCCAGCCGTGCGCCGCCGCCTCCTTCGTCTGCGGCCATGGGATCGTCGATGTCGACGACCAGAATCGGGCGCTGCAACCGGGCCAGCGCGGCGCGGATGGTCTCGGAAAAAGCCGTGTCGGTGATCAGGACCCTGGCTTCGCCGTGGTCCAGGATATAGGCGATGGTGGCCGGGTCGAGACGCACGTTGAGCGCGTTGAGAACGGCGCCGGTCATGGGCACGCCGAAATGGGCTTCGAACATGGGCGGCGTGTTGGGGGCCATGACCGCCACCGTATTGCCGGGACCGATGCCGCGCCGGGCCAGCGCCGAGGCGAGACGGCGGCAGCGGGCGGCGGTCTCGGCCCAGGTCCATCGCCGGGACCCGTGAACGACGGCGGTCAGATGGGGGTAGACCTCGGCGGTGCGGCGCAGAAACGACAATGGACTGAGCGGCACGTAATTCGCTGCGCACCGTTCCAGATCCGCGTCGTATGGGGTGTTTCCGGCAGCCGCGCGGGCTCCAGCCGTCATTCCTGCCTCCCTGCATTCTTTGCCGTATTCTTTTCGGCCCGGACGTGCGGGTTGCCGCCGGGGTTGGCGTCGTCGGATCCGATTTTAGCCCCTGAGGCGGCGGCGAAAAGAGCTTTGATGAGACGGCTTCCGACGCTGGCGGGGGGGCATTTTCACGGCCGGGGCATGGCGGCGGGCGCCGGTAAACTTTTTACTGCCCGGATCCGCTTCAAACCTCCGGGGAATTGCCTCCGCGCCCGTCTTGCCGCATCCTGCGCTCAACAGGCCAGAGGCAGGTGGCCCGTAGACCGTTGAGAAAACTGGGTACCAGGGAGGCAGGCATGGGGCGCTATGAGGAAGTTTACGCGCGCTCTCTCGCCGATCCGGATGGATTCTGGGGCGAGGCGGCGCAGGCGATCGACTGGGACCGCGGCTGGGACAAGGTCCTGGATGATTCACGTGCACCGCTGTATCGCTGGTTTACCGGTGGTGTGCTCAACACCTGCTACAACGCGCTCGACCGCCACGCCGATGGCGGCCGCGCCGATCAGGCGGCGCTGATCTACGACAGCCCGGTCACCGATACGATCCGCACCTTCACCTACGCCGAGCTGCGCGATGCCGTGGCCCGCTGCGCCGGGGCCATCGCCGCCCAGGGGGTGACCAGGGGCGACCGCGTCATCCTTTACATGCCGATGGTGCCCGAGGCGGTGATTGCCATGCTTGCCTGCGCGCGCCTCGGCGCCATCCATTCGGTGGTGTTCGGCGGCTTTGCCGCCAACGAGCTGGCAACGCGCATCGACGACGCCAAGCCGAAGCTGATCATGTCCGCATCATGCGGCATCGAGGTGCAGCGGATCATCGAATACAAGCCGCTGCTCGACGCCGCGATCGATATGGCCACGGCGAAGCCCGAACGATGCATGATTCTGCAACGGCCGATGGCCCGCGCGGCGATGGTGCCGGGGCGCGACGTCGACTGGAACGAGGCGGTGGCTGCGGCCGCCCCCCACGAGTGCGTGCCGGTGGCCGCGACCGATCCGCTCTACATCCTCTACACCTCCGGCACCACGGGCCAGCCCAAGGGCATCGTACGCGACAACGGCGGCCACGCGGTCGCCCTCAAGTGGTCGATGAAGAACATCTACAACGTCGATCCCGGCGAGGTGTACTGGGCCGCCTCCGACGTCGGCTGGGTCGTCGGCCATTCCTACATCGTCTATGCGCCGCTGCTGCACGGCTGCACGACGGTGCTCTACGAGGGCAAGCCGGTGGGCACCCCCGATGCCGGCGCGTTCTGGCGCGTCATTGCCGAGCATGACGTATGCACCATGTTCACCGCGCCGACCGCGTTCCGGGCCATCCGCCAGCAGGATCCGCAGGGTACGCTGCTGGCTAGGTACGATCTGTCGCGCTTCCGGGCGCTGTTTCTGGCCGGCGAACGGTGCGATCCCGACACCCTGGAATGGGCGCAGGAAAAGCTGAAGGTGCCGGTCATCGACCACTGGTGGCAGACCGAGACCGGGTGGGCGATCGCCGCCAACTGCCTCGGCATCGAGGCGCTGCCGGTCAAGCCGGGCTCGCCGACCAAGCCGGTGCCGGGGTGGGATCTGCGTATTCTCGATGCGGCAACGGGCGCCGAGGTGCCGCGCGGCACCATCGGTGCCATCGTCGGCAAGCTGCCGATGCCGCCCGGCTGTACGCCGACCCTGTGGAACGCCGAAGAGCGGTTCATACAGGCCTATCTCTCGACCTTCCCCGGTTATTACGAAACCGGCGATGCCGGCTATATCGACGAGGACGGCTATGTTTTCGTCATGGCGCGCACCGATGACATCATCAATGTCGCCGGCCATCGCCTGTCGACCGGGGCGATGGAGGAGGTTCTGGCCTCGCACCCGGACGTCGCCGAATGCGCGGTCATCGGCGTCCACGATACGCTCAAGGGGCAACTTCCGCTCGGGTTCCTGGTTCTCAACGCCGGGGTTGCGCGTCCCGAGGCGCAGATCGTGGCCGAGGTCGTGCAACTGGTGCGTGAGCGCATCGGCCCGGTGGCGGCGTTCAAGAGTGCCGTCGTAGTCAAGCGCCTGCCCAAGACGCGCTCGGGCAAGATCCTGCGCGGCACCATGCGCGCCATCGCCGACGGCGAGCCGTACAGGACGCCGGCGACCATCGACGATCCGGCGATCCTGGACGAGATCGCTGAAGCGTTGAAATCGCTCGGCTATCCGAAGCGGGATTGAGCGAAGGATCCGGACCATGCGTTTGAAGGACAAGGT
>RFLL01000446.1 GCA_003693905.1 Alphaproteobacteria bacterium | reverse complement strand
CACTTCAATGTCATAGAAGGTCATGAAGTGATGGAGAGTGCCGTGGAGAGATCAATACCATCACAAGCGCAACTAATATGAAAAACTGCAGCCAACCATGGTTAATGTAAACTTTACATGAATTTATTTTTTACTTGCTATTAACCATCCGCACATGCGATCATCCTTTCCACCTCCCAGAGATGTTGAAAACAAGGGAGGGAAACAGGGGAGGAAAGAAGAAAATGCCGGGACCGGGGAGAATCGTTCCATTCGGGGGAATGCGGATGTGCCTGGCGGCCGCCGCCGTGGCGGTCGTGGCCTGGGCGGCGCCGGCGCAGGCGACGCTTCTGACCATCGTGGATACGCCCCATGAACTGAGCGGCCCGTTCCTCCACAACGTGTTTCACAGCGCCTCGGGCAACGGCAGCGGTACATCCGGGTCCATCAAGGCTTACTACGACCTGGATACCGCCGCGACCAACACGTACAACACCGCCACCGGCCAACTGTGGGCCCGGTTCAACGTCTTCTCCGACAGCGCCCTTTCCATGAACGTAGGCACGGTGACGGCGCACGGCACGCTTCCGGCGGGCAATTTCGGCGGCAATGACGGCTCGGTCATCGGCACGCTGACCATGACCTTCAACCTCGATGCCGGCAGCTCCCTTGCCGGTCATCTGGGCTCGCCCACGGCCAGCCCCACGCTCACCTTCCTCGACAAGGCCTACGTCACCTCCGCTCTCGGTTACGTGGCCAACAGCTACGTGACGAATGCGAGCATGACTCTCTGGGGGGCCGACGGCTACACGGGCGACGGAACGTTGAACGACATCTCGTTCCAGAACGCCACCCTGGGCACCGATCTGGTGCTCCTCTTCCAGGTTCCCGAGCCCGCAACGATGGCTCTTTTCGTCATCGGACTGGGGCTGCTCGCCGCCGTGGGCGGTTTCAAGCGCAAGGTACGATCTTCGGGCTGAACGGAATTTCGGCATCAACGCCGAATCGCTCCCGGAGGGCTTGAACAGGGGCCCGGCATCCGGGGCGCTTCGTAGGCGTGAGGGCATGCGCGGGCGCGCATGCCCCTGCCGAGGGCGCCCTCAAGCACCAGATCGCCACCCGTGGTTGCGGTGGCGGTTCGCCGCATGCAGCCGGCAACGGGTCAATTGCCCCTGCCCGGCGTCATGCCATCCAGCCGATCGAACGAAAATACTCCGGTATCCGATCGAGGGTGCGAACCTCCATATCCGGAACGTAGTCGTCGAGCGGTTTTCGACCGCTGCCGCGGTTGACCCAGATGCACCGGAATCCCATGTCGCGTGCAGCGGCAAGATCAAGATGCGGGCTTGCGCAGATGTGGACGATGTCGTCCTTGGTCGCGCCTATCGCCTTGTGGGCATACTCGAATATTTTCCGGGAAGGTTTGTACGCCCGAGCCTGCTGCGCCGAGATCACGCGGTCGATATGGCCACCCATCTGCGCGACGTTCCCCTCGATAATATCGTCGTCCGTGTTCGATATGATGCAGAGCTTGAATCCGCCCTGCTTCAGCTTGCCAAGCGAGTCCACGACCTCGGGAAAGGGCGGCATGGCGGAGATGCCGAACGTCAGGATCTCCATGTCGGACGGTTCACAGGAAAGCCCCAGCTCCTCCATGGCCAGGCGCAATCCGGTTCCGGCGACGTCCCGGAACGATCTGTGGGGCGGGGTCTGCTCAAGCTCGTGCTCGTACCTGTCATAGACCCGGATGAGTGTGCCGGGATCGATGTCCGGGCCTCCATGCCGTGCAAGAATTTTCTCGACCGCCGCCAGCAGCCCCTCATCCCACTGGACAAGCGTACCGTAGCAGTCGAACGTGAGCCATTCGGGCCTGGGGCCTTGCATCATGGTCATTTCAGGTTTCTCCATTTTCAGCACGGCATCACGGCACCTTCGGCTTTCAGACGGCGGAAACAAAGCAAGTCACTCGGGAGGTCCATAAAGAAAGGGAGATCCATAAAGAAAGAGGGCCGAGATTCCCGTTCCCCTTTCATTTTCCTCCGGTGGCTTCCCTCGCTTCCTCACACCGGCAGCCACAGGCGCGCGCGCAGGCCGCCGCCGGGGGCATCTTCGAGCACCAGATCGCCGCCGTGGTTGCGCACCACGTCGCGCGCGATGGTCAGGCCGAGGCCGACGCCGCCGGTTTCCGGGTTGCGCGATTCGTCGAGACGGTAGAACGGCCGGAACACCATCTCGCGCTTGTCGGCGGGAATGCCGGGACCGTCGTCGTCGATGATGATTTCCAGGGTCCTGCCCCGCTGCCCTGCACGCACCCACACGTGCCGGGCATAGCGCCGGGCGTTGGCGATCAGATTGGCCAGACACCGGCGCATCGCCTCGCGGCGCAGCGGCACCGTCATTTCCGTCTCGACATGGAGGTCGATGGCGCTGCCGTCGCGGCGCATCTGGGCCACGATGTCGCGCAGCAGAGCGCCGATGTCGCTCGGCTGCGGCTGCTCGGTTCCCTCACCGCGGGCGAAGGCGAGATAGCCGTCGAGCATGCGTTCCATTTCCGCGACATCGGCGCGCAGATCCGCCACCTCCGGGGTTTCGCCGAACATGGCAAGCTGCAGTTTCATGCGCGTCAACGGCGTGCGCAGGTCGTGGCTGACGCCGGCCAGAAACTCGGTGCGCTGGTCGATCTGGCGCTTGATGCGGCTGCGCATCTGCAAGAACGCGGCCGCCGCCTGACGCACCTCGGCTGCGCCTTCGGGCTTGAACCCGGCAACGTCGTGCCCCTTGCCGAAGCTTTCCGCGGCTTGGGCCAGGCGCCGGATCGGGCGCACCTGGTTGCGCATGAACAGGACCGCAACGGCAAACAGAATGATCGAGCTGCCGACCATCCACATGATGAAGATGTAGGTGGTGGAACTGAACAGGCGCTGGCGCGGCACCATCGCCGTCAGCACGCCGTCGGCAAGCTGGACCTGGATCTTGACCTGCTTGTCGTAGGACACGGTGTCGATCAGAAACGGCCGCCCGACGAATTCCTCCATCGCCTTGGTCAGCTTGCGATCGAGGATGCTGGCAAACGGGCCGATGGCCCGGGTCGAGGACGCCTCGGGCAGGCGCGCGCCTTCCTCGAATGAAAGCTCCAGCCACATCGCCCGCCTGGCGATGCGAAACGCCTGCGCGCGCTCGACCGCACCGGGGTTGCGGACCATCATGTGGATGACGGTGGCGATGTCGCCGGCGATGGCCTGGCTCAGGCGTTTGGTGGTGGTGTCGTAGTGACGGTCGTAGAAGACCCAGGTCGAAATCACCTGCAACAGCACCAGCGGCAGCAGAATGATCAGCAAAGAGCGGCCGAGCAGGGTGCGCGGCAGAATGCGCTTGACGAGCGGGGCGCGCGTCCGCTGCGGCGACGATGGCGGCGCCGTGTCCGCGGGACCGGCGGCCGTGTCGGCGGCTGTCTGCGTCAACTGCGTCAATTCGGCACCAGAACGTAGCCGACACCGCGCACCGCCCGCAGATAGCGGGGAAAGCGCGGGTTCGTTTCGATCTTGCGCCGCAACCGGGCCATCTGCACGT
>RFLL01000445.1 GCA_003693905.1 Alphaproteobacteria bacterium | reverse complement strand
GCCTTGTGCAGAGCGGTGACATCGAAGCTGCGATGGGTGACCGGCGCGCGGCGCTCGGTGGTGTCGACCGCGGCCGGCGGATCGAACTGCTCCGCGACCAGGTCGGCCACCTCGCGGAAGCTTGTCGAACGTCCACTTGCCAGATTGAGCAGCCCGGCACTGCGTTGGCGCAGCACGCGGACGATCAGCTCGGCGGCATCCTCGATGAACAGATGATCGCGGGTCTCCTCACCCGCACCGCCGAGAACAATGCGCCCGTCCTTGGCGGCCATGCGGCGGAAGCGGTTGGGACCGTATGAATTATGAGTATCGCCCGGGCCATAGATCAGGGTCGGGCGCAAAATGGCGAGCGGTGCTTTTCCTGCGCTTGCCGCGAACATCAGTTCGCGGGTGCGGTGCATGGCGCCGTAAAGGTCGCCCGGCTCGGCCGGCGTGGTTTCGTTCACCAGGGCACTGCGGAAGGAATATACCGCATCCGAGCTGACGTAGACCATATGAACCGGAGTCGCACGCATAATCGCGTTGCAGACCGCCTCGGCCATGCGCAGGTTGGTCATCATGGTGGCTATGTCGCGCCCGCGATCCGGGGTCAAAGCCGCGAACATGACCAGCGAATCGTCACCCCTGATCTGTTTTGACAGCCGGTCCGCGGCATCGTCGGCGGCAAGGTCGAGATCGCTTGAACCCAGTGCCAAGGTCTCGATACCCAGAGCGGCGAGTTGCCGGCAGGTCGCAGCCCCCAGAAAGCCGCGCGCCCCAAGTACGACGACGCGTGCGGGATTGTCGGGTGTAGAAAGGTGATGGTGAAGCATGCTTTGTATCTCTTTTCAGTCAACTTTCGTTCGGCATCATGCCAAGACGCCGGTAGGTCAGCCCGGTAGCGCGACAGGCGGCTTCGTCGAGAACCGCGTAAGGGTCGATCACCACGCGCCCACGCATCTTTTGCGCCATCTGTCCAGGTTCAAGCGCGCGGTATTCGGGCCAAGGGGTCATGATCAGCACCGCATCCGCACCATTGCAAACCGCCAATGCATCAGAACACCCCTCGGCGTTCGGGTGCGGGGCGGCTGAAGCCGGAACCACCGGGTCGTGGAGGCGCAGCGCAAACGGTCTCAACGCCTCGATCAAGGCGATCGCCGGTGAATTCTTGGTCGAATGGGTGTTCTCCTTGTAGGCGAGCCCCAGAATGCCGATCACCGGCGCCTTGATCGCGGCGATGGTGGTCGTGTGCACGGTGCGCAGCGCCCAGTCCTTGCGGTAGCGACTGTTGGCGATCCACGCCCGCACCACGCCGGCATCAGTACCGTGCGCATCGGCATAGCGACAGACGGTCGCGAGATCGCGTTCCAGGTTGCCGCCTGCGATGCCAAGTCCCGGGGTCAGATAGGCATGAGGGCCGATGCGCCGGTCCAGCTTCAATGCCGGCGCGATCTCCGCCCAGTCGGCGCCGATCTTCTCGCTGAGTTCGGCAAGCGTGTTGGCAACGCTGATCGAGGCGACTAGGCAGCAGTTGATCGAAATCTTCGCAAGTTCGGCGCTTTCATAGCGCATGGGCAGAATCGGGCACTCGAAGGCCGCGAGAAAGGCATGCAACGCCGCAGGTAAGGGGTGCGCCGGATCGGCGCAGCCGACGATGAACCGTTCAGGATTGAGTGCGCGGTCCACCGCGCGGCCGAAGATCAGGGTTTCGACCTGATAGAAAAGCTGTTTCCCGTCACCTGCAAGACGGCGAGTGAAGCCGGGTGGTACTTGGCTCAGGATTACTACTGCGGCATCGGTGCGGGCTTGGGCCGAGACCGTGGCGAACAGCCTTTCAATGGGTGCAAGGTTGCTCTCACCATGGTCATCGGTAGGTACATCAGCGGCAATATAAATAACGTCACACTCGCCAAGCCGTTGTGCATCTGCCGTAAAGGTCAGCCGATCGGTGTTCTTGGCGATGGTCTCCAGCAGATCGGGTTCGACTACTGGCAGGTCACCCACCTCGATCCGGTCGATCAGGGTCGTATCGGGGTCATAGCACACGGTGGCGAAACCGCGCGCTGCGGCCGCCGCCGCCGAGTTGAGGCCAAGGTGGGTCATGCCGGCAAAACCGACCGTGGGACGTGGGGTCATGTCAGTTTGCCTTATCTCCGAGTGCCTGGCGCGCAAGGTCGGAAAGCACAGCGCCGATCCAGCGGTCATTGTCGAGATTGCCGAAGCCATGCGCAGCCGGCGCGGCGCACAGACGCTTGAAGTGTGCGTATTCAAGTGCCCATGTCGGGTCGGGCTGGACCAGGGTTTCGGCTCGCTCGTCAGGGCGACCGCTGGGCAGTTTGCGGTCGCGCAGGATGAAACTGCTCGGTCCCCACTTGCAGAGTGAGCGGATGTGCGCACTGCCCGCTTCAGCGTAGAGGTCGGCATAGAATTCGTTGCGCCACGACAGAAGCATCATTTCAAGCTGAATGGCCGGCGCACCATCGCAGGTGATCACTACATGATCGAACGCCCGATTCTCGTGGCATCGTGCAAGCTGTACCTGGAACGGCGCCTCGGGTGGTTGACCGAGCCAGAACAACACCGTGTCGAGAAGATGCGAGCCGAGGTCAGGCAAGACGCCCGCCCCCCGATCGCGCCATCCCGATTCGCGGACCAGTCGCGCGGTGCCATTGCCGTAGAACATACGCAGCGCATAGACGGTCTTGAGCACTCCCGAATCCAGCACCTCCTTCATGCGCTGGAAATGGGGCTCGAAGCGGTGGTTATAAGCAGTGTAGCATATCACATTGTTGTCGCGGGCGAGGGCTGCCAGCCGGTCGAAGGCCGTATCGCCGTCGGGTGCGAACAGAGGCTTCTCAACCAGTACGTGCTTCTGGTGGCCGAGCAGATATTCGATCAACGCGATCTTGGGTTCGTCGGGTGTACAGACCAGGGCGGCGTCATAGGTATCTAGGGGAACTTCCTGCACGTCGCGTCGGTCGGCATCATCGCGCAGTGGGTCGACTGTGGCGACTACGTCGGCACCTGCCACGGCGCGTCGCTTGGCTCCCTGTATTCCCATGCCGACGACGATGACGCGCATGACGCCTCTCTATCTCCATCTCCTGCGTCTTCCAGCATGAAGGCGGGATCAGCCGTAGTTGGCTTCGCGCTCGATGTCAGAAATCTTCTTGTGTACGTTGTCAGGTGTAACCGGCTGGTTACCGTCAAACTCGCATTCAATGCCTGCCGCCATCGAGCCGATGACGGATGCCAGTACCTCGTTGCCGGTGGCGGCAAGGGTCAGCGCGGCATAGGCAAGCAATGCGTCGCCGGCTCCCACGGCATCGCGCACGTGACCGGCAAAGCTGTCGATGACGAAGAAGGTGCGCGGATCACCTTCGGGGCGAGTGCGGTAGGTCAGGATGCCACGGTCGCCGAGCTTGAGGATCAGAGTTTTGCAGTGTGCGCGCCGATGCAGCTCAGTTGCCAATGGACGAACCACCGAGTCCTGGTCCCCCAGTGCAAAGCGTGCTTCCCGTTCATTCGGGGTAATCAGATCGAACCCCTGAAATTCGAGGATGTTGCCCCAACGGCTTGCGACCTGACTGTCGGCCACCCGCAGCGCGGCGGAGGGAATTGCCTCGATCATGGGTGATATGGTGTGTCGGTTGAAAATGCCGTGGCGAAAATCGCTGAACACCACTACATCGGATTTGTGGGCTGCAATGTCATTGCAAAAGCGCTCGACGATCTTGTCGGAGATGGAGCGATTGTCGAGGGTATCCACCTTGAGCAGCCGATAGCCGCCAGCCACGATTGCATTCTTGTTGGTCGTCGGCCGGGTTTCATCGATGATCGCGTTGACGTTGACGCCGAAAGAGCGCAGGTCGTCGAGTACGAAATCACGATAAGCATCATCACCGAGCACGGTGGTAAAGGTTACATCGGCGCCGGCCGCCCTGAGGTGTTTGGCGACGATGCCGGCACCGCCTACGAAGTCTTCCTTGTTTCCAAACCGTACGCTGATCGTCGGCGTCTTGGTGATCCCGCCGATCATCGTGCAGTTGGTCAGTGTATCGACAATGGTGTCGCCTACGACGTGGACCTTGAGCCCGGACAGACGGGGCAGACACTCGTATAGGTCGCGGAAAGACAGCCCTTCGCCATCGAGCAGCATCATCAGCTTTTCGGTGCGGATGTCGGGCGGGGCGAGATCAATAAGGTGCGAGGACGAATAGACGACATCACCAGGGGTGAAAATCATCTCGCCACCGTAACTTTCGAGAACGGCGACTTCTTCCTGGGTCTTGGGATGCAGGCCGCCATTCGCATATTCGTAGCCCTTGGCAAAATAGTCGGGCTGAAGAATGCGCAAATGTTCAAGCGGCGTCGGATTCGGGTCGATGATGACGTAATCGACAATCTCGAAGGCGGCGAGGTTGAGTGCCCTGAGGTCCTGCGGCACGTAAGGACGAAAGTGTGCCTTGGCGATATGGGCGTCGGCCGTCAGGCTGGCGATCAGGATATCAGCCTTCGATTTGGCATACATCAGGTGGCGCAGATGGCCAGGATGCACGACATCAAAGGTGCCGTGACACATGATGACCTTTTTCTCGCGCGGTCGTGGGCCGATGATCGAATAAAGCTCGTCCAGAGTTTTAATCTTCCGACCGAGTTGTTTGCGGGTCGCCGAATCCATTGAGCGCGCCTCTCAACGCATGTATTTGAACCAGGTCCGGGTGGCAGCATCGATGGTCTCTGCCGTCCACAGCGGCGCATCGCGCCAGTAGTCGATGTTCTCGATGATCCGGGCAATACCTTCTTCGAACGAGACTTCTGGCTTCCAGCCGAGTTCGCGTTCGATCTTGCCTGTGTCGGCCCAGGTTACGTCGGGTTCGCCTGGGCGTTTCGGCAGGTATTCGACAGGTCCGCCGCCAAGCAGCTCGACCAGACGGTTGACGGTCTGCGGATTGTTGGAGCCCACGTTCCACACTTCCCCCACGCGGTCGGTCTCGGCGGCCAGAAAGAAGGCCCGTGCAACGTCGGTAACATAGGCGAAATCGCGCGACTGAGTACCGTCGCCAACCACCGTGAACGGCGCACCGGCGAGCTTCTGGCGCAGGAAAACGCCGATCACCGCACCGTAGGCGCCCGATGTGCGCGAACGGGTGCCATAGGCGTTGAAAATGCGGATCGAGTTGACCGGCAGCCCGTAGACCCGGCACCAGTGGAAGCCTGCTTCCTCGCCCATGTACTTGCTGAGTGCGTAGGGGTAGAGCGGACGGATCGGATGATCCTCGCGGGTTGGCGTCTCGGCGACGCCATAGCACGATGATGATGCCGCGTAGACGAATTTTCTGACGCCCGCTGCTCGCGCGCATTCCAGTGCCTGCACCGTGCCTTGGACGTTGACCGACATGTACTCGGCCGGTTTTTCAATCGACGGCACGATGTCGCCGATCCCGGCAAAGTGGAAGACATAGTGTGCCCCGTCAAAAGCCAGATCTCCCGGCATGCAAGTCCGCACGTCCGTCTCGAACAGACGGACACGCGGATTGTCGGCGTGATGGGCAAGGTTGGCGCGCCGTCCACCGACCAGATTATCAATCACGTGGACACGAAAACCCCGGTCGATCAGCAGATCGACCATGTGGCTGCCGATAAATCCAGCTCCGCCGGTGACGACGGCAAGCGGTTCGGACATCATGCGGCGTTCAGCTTCTTGAGCATACGCACATTGTAATACCAGTCATTGGTCATACTGTCGGGCAGAAGGCCATCTCCGAATGCCCGGCATAGATCGGCAATCGCCTCCTCGATCGTATGCTTGGGCTGGAAACCGAGCACGCGACGGATCTTGTCGGAATTAATGTGATAGCTACGGATATCGTCGGTCGGGGTGGTTACGATGTCGATCGGAGCCTTTTCCGGGAAGTGTTCCTCGACTACCTTCTTTACGAGCACCGCAAGGTCCATGATGCTCATGTTCTGATAACCACAGTTGAAAATCTGATCGGCAATTTTCTCCTTGGGTGCGACAAGAAGCAGTTTGCACAGATCAACATAATCCTGGATGTGCAGGTTGGGTCGGAGCTGGCTGCCACCGAACACGGTGATCTTGCCATTGGTCACTGCATGATTGGTGAGGATGTTCACGGACAGATCAAGTCGTTGGCGCGGAGCATAGCCACAGACCGTCGCCGGACGAAAGACGACGCCGGTGAACGTCTCGTCCGTGTGGGCGAACAAGCGCGGTTCGCACATGCCTTTATATTTGTTGTACAGCGTAAGGGGGACAAGTGGATGGTCCTCGGTTACCTCGGGGGCGTCGGAGACGCCGTAGACCGAGCTCGACGATGCATAGATGAACCGCTTCACGCCGGCTTCTTTGGCAGCGATCACCATCGGCTCGAAGGCGTCAAGGTTGATCGAAGTGCTGAGTGATTCGTCGAGCTCGAAGCTCGCATCGTTCGAAATACAGGCGAGATGGATTACCGCATCCTGGCCGGCCAAAACCTTGGCGAGATACTTTGTATCGCGAATATCGCCGCGAATGGTATTGAGGCGCGGGTGATCTTTCGGCAGGAAGTCATCGCCGAAGAACATGATGTCATAAACGGTCACGTCGTAGCCTTCATCGAGAAGCTGCGGCGTAAGCACGCTGCCGACATAGCCGGCACCACCGGTCACCAAAACTTTCTTCTCGGCCCGCTCACTTCCTTGGTATGAGTGTGTTTCTTTCGTGTCGTCGTTCCATTGCAGGACAGCGCTGCCAACTATTCGGCAGCGCAACGACCGATGTCGATACTGTACCCTGCGGCCTGTGCATCACGGTAGAACATGGCCACGGTATCAAGCGAGAACTGATCGAGATCCTTGCCCACCAGTTCGAGCTTTTTGAGAATATCCGGCGTTGCCGTAATGATGTGGCAGTTCACCGCATCGGCTTGGAATACGTTGAGCAGCTCGCGCGGGCTGGCCCAGATAAGTTCCGCCTTGGGCCGTGCCTTCATGATCTCCACGGCTTCGGCCATGATCGGCATCGGGTCGCGCCCACTGTCAGCAATACGACCGGCGAACACCGAAATATTCGCCGCGATTTCCGGGTGCAGGGCATCGGTGATCTCTCGTACCTGATCGAGGGTAAACAGTGCCGTCACGTTGACTTGTACGCCCTCCGCTGCCAGCCGGCGGACCAGAGGGGCCGAAGATTCGCCGCGCGTGTTGGTCACCGGAATCTTGACGAATACGTTCGGTCCCCAGGACTGAATATGCTTTGCCTGAGTTTCCATCTCGCCATGATCATCGGCGAAAACCTCGAACGAAACCGGCCGGTCGGGCACGATCGTGAGCACCTTTCTGGCAAAGGCTTCGTAATCGCTCACGCCTGCCTTGCGCATCAGGGTCGGGTTGGTTGTGAATCCCTTGATGATCGGATCGGCATAGAGCCGTTCGATGCTGGCAAGGTCGGCGCCATCAGCAAAGATCTTTACGCGGAGACCGTGGACGGAAGGCATGGCGGAACTCTCGTTGTGTGTGTCGCGATTTATGATGAACGCAGCGGCCTCGGCCAGCGAACTTACGCGAATGAACGGCGGGTCGGGTCTGCATTCACTATAGTCCGATTCGATCAGAATGGGGAAGCAGCCGGCAGCCTGTCCCGCCTCTATATCGCGCCATCGGTCACCGACCATGTAACTGCGGCCGAGGTCGATGCCCAACGCCGCGGCGGCACCGGTCAGCATGCCGGGGCGTGGCTTTCGACACGTACAGTCGTGTTCGTCGATGTGATAGCAGACGCGGATATCGTCCACCGGCAGCCAACTGCGCAGCTTCGCGTGCATGGCCTCGACCGCCTCGCGCGACTGGCGGCCGGTCGCCACATCGGGCTGGTTGGTGCAGACGACGATCAGGTAACCGGCCGCATGCAGGCGGCGCACCGCCGCAGCAACTCCGGGAAGAAGCGAAAAGTCGGCGGGGGAGGGCGGTGGAAAGGGGCGACCGTTCTTGATCCAGGCACGATTGATGACCCCGTCGCGGTCAAGAAAAACGGCTTTGCGAAGGGGGGCTCCATCTACCATTGGCCAGCTACCACTTGGTTGCCGCCGTCTGCAGACGGGGGTGCGAGACAAGGCAATGCCAGATCACGGCCTGGAATGCCTCCGTATGCGGTGTGACCCGATCCGGCGCAACGGTCGGGATCACCACCACGGCGTCGCCCGTGCGCGCTGCATGACCACCATCGCGTCCGACCACGCCGAGAATGCGCGCGCCGCGTTCGACCGCGAAATCGAGCGCCCTGACCAGATTGGGGCTGACATTGCGGGCAGCGTCGCCGCCGCCCACCGAAAGAACGAAAATCGCATCCTGGTCGCTCAGCCGGCTGGTTTTCAGCCAGCCGGCGAAAACGCTCTCCCATCCTTCGTCATTGGTGCGTGCGGTCAGTTCGGAAACGTTGTCGGTGGGGGTATAGGCTTCGATTCCGCACAGTTTGCGAAAATCATTGACGGCATGGGAACAATTCGCGGCACTGCCGCCAACCCCCAGCAGAAACAGGCGTCCGCCACGTGCCCGCAGGGCCCGCAGTTCTTCGACCATGGCTTCGATCGCCTCTATATCGATATCGCGGGCGATCCGGGAGACTTCGTTGAAGTAGGTGCCGGTATGGGTCATCTCGTTACGGTCATGGTTTCGAGGCTGCCTGAAAGGGCCGGATCGGAACAGACTTCCATGCCGGCGCAGGCACAACCGCAACCCTTGCCCCGCACGGTTCCCGGTCGTCGCTTGCGGTCGAGCGTTCCGGTTTCGTTCCGAGCTTGAGAGGCCTTGCCCCTGCCCCAGCGGGCGGTTATGTACATGCATTAACCAACCGATGAAACCCCAATTTGCGACCGGCGCAAACAAAAAAGGGGCGGTGCCGGGGAACGGCCTGAAATCGCTTGTGTGCGCACAATTTGCGTTGCGCGATCCGACCATTGAACGGAGGGCGAACGGCAACGCAAGGGGCGGCGGCGAACAAGAAGGACTAGAGCAGGGGTCTGGAACGAAGGGTCTGGGATGTCGAATCGATTGGAGCAGAAGACGGAGATGCCGGAAAGCTGGGGAACGCGCGACCTTCGGGAAAGACGTGTTACCGTTCACGGGCAGGCGCTTGCGGCGTCTGTCCTGCTCGATCTGCACCGCAGCATGCAGCGCATCCGCCATACCGAAGAAACCATTGCGCGACTTTATCCGCAGCAGGAGATGCGTACCCCGACCCACCTCGGGACCGGGCAGGAGGCCGTCGCTGCCGGTGTTGCAGCGGCGGTTCGCAGAGATGATGCGCTCTACAGCCACCACCGTTGCCACAATCATTATCTGGCCTGTGGCGGCAGCGTTTATCGACTTGCGGCAGAGCTCTACGGGCGTGTTGACGGTGCCGCACGTGGGCGTGGCGGCTCGGTCCATCTGACCGATCGCGACAACGGTTTCATCGTTTCCAGCGCTATTCTCGGACAAACGGTGGCCGTGGCGACAGGCAGCGCCTTGGCGTTTCGGATGGATGGGGTCGATCGTGTTGCGGTGACATTCTTCGGCGAGGCAACCTGTGAAGAAGGCGTCATCTACGAAAGCATGAATTTTGCCGCGATCAACCGATTGCCGGTCATCTACGTCTGCGAGAACAATCTCTATTCGACGGAAAGTCCGCTATCGGTTCGTCAACCTCCGGGAACCGAGCTTTGTGCCCGTGCCGAGAGCTTTTCGGTGCCGGCAGAAAAGGTTGACGGTAATGATGTGGCCGCAGTCTATCTGGCGGCCCGGCGAGCGGTGGACCGCGCGCGAAGCGGAGCAGGGCCGTCGTTTATCGAATGCATGACCTACCGTTGGCGTGAGCACGTCGGCCCTCAGTTTGATCATGATGCGGGGCGCACATATCGCACCAAGGAAGAATTCGATCTGTGGGTTGAACGCTGTCCACTCAAGCAAAGTGCCGCACGTCTGATCTCGCTCGGGCTTGCCGACGAAAGAGAAATTTCCGCTTGGGCGGCAGAAATCGAAAAAGAGGTTGTTGCCGATTTCGAACGTGCCCGCCGCGCGCCTTGGCCAGAAGCCGGGGATCTGTTCGATTACTTATAGAGTCGCGGGCGCTCGGTACCTGCGACGTGACTTTACATTGTTGGTTTTCGTGAACTTGAAAGCAGTCGACGAATGCGCACGCTCAAATACCATCAGGCCATATCCGAAGGCACCGTTCAGGCTATGGAGCGCGATCCCAACGTTTTTTGCGCCGGGATTGCAGTCGACTATCCGTCGGGTATTTTCGGCACCACGACAGAGGCGTTGAAGCGATTCGGCCCGGCCAGAGTCTTCGATACACCGGCCATGGAAAATGCCTTCACGGGCATCTGCATCGGGGCCGCGGCCATGGGCAAACGACCGATCATGGTCCACCCGCGCAACGACTTCATGCTTCTGGCCTTTGATCAGCTTATCAACCTGGCCGCAAAATGGCGTTATATGTACGGCGGCAACGCGGGCTCGGTGCCCATCGTGGTGCGTGCGGTCATCGGCAAGGGATGGGGGCAGGGGGCGACCCATTCACAGAGTCTGCAAGCGCCGCTGGCACATTTTCCGGGATTGACGGTGTTGATGCCGGCGACCCCGCGCGATGCCAAGGGCCTGCTGCTCAGTGCCTGCCGTCATGATCATCCGACAATCATTCTGGAGCACCGCGCACTTTACAACGTGGAAGGCGAAGTACCGGAAGAACCGGAAGAAACGCCGATCGGAAAGGCGGCGATCCTGCGCCCGGGACGGGATCTCACCATCGTCGCCACCTCGCTCATGGTTCAGGAGGCACTGGATGCGGCCGAGGAACTGGCCCGCCATGATGTTGATGCAGAGGTTGTCGATCTGCGCAGCATTCGCCCGCTCGATGAGGAGACGGTTCTGGCGTCGGTGAAGAAAACGGGGCGCGTGATCGTTGCCGATACGAGTTGGGAGCGATGCGGCGTGACGAGCGAGATCGCGGCATTGTGTGCGGAAAAGGCGTTCCACGATCTCAAAGCGCCGGTGCGCCGCTTGGCCTTGGCTGATTGCCCGGCTCCGGTGTCGCAGACATTAGAGCAGGCCTTCTATCCGAAGGCTTCGACCATTGCACGCTTGGCCTTGCACGTGATCGGGATCGATCCGGAACTGGTCGGTGATATCGACCGGGAAGACACTTTCAAAGGGCCGTACTGAAGAACTTCTGGGAGCGGCAAGCGAGCCGCTTCCCTGCCGGCACAGGTTTTGGCTTTATCGCCCGCGGTTGTCGGCGATCGCGGGGGAGGGGGCGGCTGCCGGCTCGCCGGCCATGGAGCCTTTGCTGCGGTGCGGGCGACTCATCAGCCACAGAACACCGCCCGTGAGGGCAAATGCGAGCCCACCGAGGCCGAAAAGAATCGAGCTCCCAAGTGCGATACTGCCATCGATGCCGAGCGAGCTGAAGGCGGCGACCATCAGACCTTCACGCACGCCCCAGCCTGAAATGGTGATCGGAAGCATGGCGATTTCCATGATCGTCGGCACCAGAAGAAGGCTCTCGAAAAGCGTGAGCACGGCCCCTAGGTCGATCAGAAGAATATAGATGATGGCTGCATTTAAGGCGCTGACTGCCAAGCTTGCGACAAGTGCGCTGCCGGCCGGCACCGGGGCTCGAAAAATGACCCGTGTGACGGTTGCAAGATCGAACGCCAGGCGGAACAGCACATGATTGCGCAACCCGGCAGGCAGACGCATGCTGAGGCCGGTTCGCCCGCGCAGTGCGCCGAGAACGCAGACCGCAACGATAGCTGCGGCCCCGCCCAGGGCGACAACGGCGACACCCGTTGCCATGCCGGCATCGGAAAGCGCCATGAAAATCCAAGGTAGCAGG
>RFLL01000444.1 GCA_003693905.1 Alphaproteobacteria bacterium | reverse complement strand
TCCTTGTGCTCCTGCCCCGGTTCGCGGAAATGAACCTGGGTGTCGATCGCCCCGGGCAATACATGAAGGCCACGGACATCGAGCGTCTGCGCCGCACTTGCCTCGTCGATGGCGCCGATGGCCATGATGCGCCCGGCGTGCACCCCGATATCGGCCGCCACCGCTCCGCCCGGGGTCAGGACCGTCCCGCCCCTGAGCACCAGATCGAAGCGCGTCGTCATGCCGGCGTGGCAGCCCGCGCCGCATTTGGACCCGCCGTCCCCGGACGCCCCTCCAGCAAGGCCTCGTAGAACGCGAGATAGCGGCGCACGCACGCTTCCTCGGTGAACTCGCGGTGATAACGTTGCCGCCCCGCGGCGACCAGCCGTTCGGCCAGGCCCGGTTCCTCGATCACACGGCGGATCGCCGCCGCCAGCGCCGGGGCGTCGTCGACCGGAACCAGAAGCGCATCCTCACCATCCCGGATGACGCCGGCGGGACCGACGCTGGCCGCCGCCACCAGCGGCGTACCGGCGGCCCAGGCCTCGATGGTCACGGTCCCGAACGGTTCGTAGCGTGACGGGAATACGCACACATCGGCGCTCGCCAGCAGAGCTTCGCGGTCGTAGCGCCAGCCGAGGAACCGCACCCGCTCCGCCACCCCCAGCTCACGGGCCAGATTTTCCAGCTCGGCGCGCAACTCGCCCTCGCCGGCGATCCACAGCCACGTTCCGGGCACGTCGACCAGCGCCTTGAGCAGGATGTCGAAGGCTTTCTTGACATGTAAACGCCCCAGGGCGAGCAGCAGCGGCGCATCGGACGGCGTGGCGTACTCGGCCCGATCGAGCGGCGGTGCCGGCTTCGAGACCGCCAGCGTGGGCAGATAGTGAACCCGTGCCGCCGGCCAGCCCCCGTCGCGCATGTGCCGGGCGATATCCGGCGTCACCCCGACCACGTGATCGCAGGCGGCAAAGCGCTGCGGCTTGTAATAGCCGCCGAGCCAGCCGACGTGCACGAACGGCCCCGGCGGGCACAGGCGCGTGGCGCGCACCATCCACGTCTGCACGATGTCGGGTCGGAAGGCGGCGATGTCGCGGCGCAACCCGGGCCGGGTAAAGACGTCGAGACGGCCGCCGAAGCGCCGCTCGACCACATCGACGCCGGCGTCGCGCAGGATTTCGCTGCGCTCGGGATTGCGGCGGATGACGGCACGCTGCGGCAGGCCGGCGCGATGCAACGCACAGACGAGATCGACAAAGAACGTCTCCGCCCCGCCGTGCGCGCCACCGGCCATGACCTGCATCACCCGCATGCTGGTGCAGTCCTTTTTGCACGATTCACCCTTGCCAGGCGCCTTGTACCGCAAAGGCGCGCGCTGTAGTAGGGTCAATTGATCGAGCCTCCGCCATCGCCCGATGCGAGCCCCCTTGCCCGTGAGCGAACGTATCCTGGTCATCAAGCTGTCCGCGCTCGGCGATTTCGTTCTGTCGATCGGATCGTTTCAGGCCATCCGGGCCCATCACCCGCGCGCCCACATCACGCTGCTGACGACGGCACCCTTTGCCGAACTGGGGCGCGCACTCGGCTGCTTCGATGCGGTCTGGATCGATTCGCGGCCGCCGCTGTGGCGCCCCGGGGCAGTGTGGGCGCTGACCCGGCGGTTGCGCGGCGGCGCGTTCACGCGCGTCTACGACCTGCAACGTTCGCAACGCACGGGCTGGTACTTCCGCCTTGCCGGACGGCCGCCGTGGGTCGGCACTGTCGCCGGCTGCACCTGGCGCTATGTGCCACCGCCCGATGCCGATACCACCATGCACATCCTGGAGCGCGAGACGGCGCAGCTTGCCCTGGCCGGCGTGCCACCGCCGCAACCGCCGGAGCTGTCCGCGCTCGCCGCCAGGGCCGATATCACCCGTTTTGCCCTGCCCGAGCGTTTCGCCCTGCTGATACCGGGCAGCGCCCCGCACCGCCCTTTGAAACGCTGGCCGGCGGCCCGTTACGCTGCACTGGCCGGGACGCTGGCGGCACAAGGGACGACGCCGGTCCTGATCGGCGGAGCGGCCGAACAGGCCGAGCGCGCCGACATTATCGCTGCCTGCCCCCGGGCGCGCGATCTCGGCGGGCAAACCGATCTGTTCGATCTGATCGCGCTCGGCCATCGGGCCCGCCTGGCCGTGGGCAACGACACCGGGCCGACCCATGTGATCGCGGCCACCGGGTGCCCGACGCTGGTGCTGTTCTCGCGCGATTCGCACCCGGTCAAGTCACGCCCGCCGTGGCCGGCGGTGCGGATCCTGCGCCGCGATTCGCTGGCCGAGCTTCCATTTGACGAGGTGCTGGCGCAGGTGCACGTGTTGGCGAAAGATGGGTAGGGCCGTATCCCGTCCCAGCCGGGGCTTGCCAAGCGAGCCCGCCGAGGCCACGTTGAACGGCAACGCAAGTGTTCCGGGAACCAGATCCAGCCATGACCAGGGCAACAGCCGCAATACTGGACAGGCGCGCGGTGATCCGCATCGGCGGACCGGACGTGCGGGACTATCTGCAGGGCCTGGTATCCAACGACATCGCCAAGGTTACGCCCGAGCGCACGATCTGGGCCGCGTTCCTGACCCCGCAGGGCAAGTTCCTGCATGAATTCTTCATCGCCGCCGATCCCACGGTGCCGGCCGCGCCCCCGGTGTTCTTGATCGAGTGCGAGGCGGCACGGCGCGAGGATCTGCAACGGCGCCTGGCCCTCTACCGCCTGCGGGCCAAGGTCGATATCGAGGACGTGACGAACCGCTTTGCCGTCGCGGTGGCTTTCGGCGCCGGCGCCCCGGATGCCTTCGGCCTGCCGATGGTACCGGGACGCACGGTGCCGTTCGCCGGCGGTCTGGCCGCCGTCGACCCGCGTCTGGCCGATCTCGGCGTGCGCCTGGTGGTCCCGCGCGCCCGCCTGCCCGAGGCCCTGAGCGCGGCCGGTCTGGCCACGTGCGACCCGGAAGCGTACGAACGCCTGCGCATCGGCCTCGGCGTGCCCGAGGGTAGCCGCGACCTGGAGGTCGAGCGCGCAACCCTGCTCGACCACGGCTTCGACGAGCTGAACGGCATCGACTGGGACAAGGGCTGCTATATCGGACAGGAACTGACGGCCCGCATGAAGTACCGCGCCCTGGTCAAGAAACGGCTGGTGCCGGTGACCATCGACGGCCCCAGCCCGGCGCCGGGCACGCCGGTCACCCGCGACGGAGCGGACGCGGGAACCTTGCGCTCGGTCGCCGGCGATGTCGGCCTGGCTCTGCTGCGCCTCGAACACATCGTCGACGCCGCGCCCGGCGCACTGCGCGCCGGTGAGGCGCGTCTCAGCGTGCGGATTCCCGCCTGGCTCGACCTCGAGCGGGCGCACAAGGAACGGACGGCGCCCTCAGGACCCGCCGGCAGCACGGGCCAGAGCGGCGAGACGCGCGAACGGCGAGACGCCGGGCGCTAGGTGCAGATCGATACCGGCTGCAACCAGACGATGCAGACCATCGCGCCCGATGCGATCGCGCAGACATTGGCGCAACCAGGCTTCGGCCTGGGCGCGGCGGCGCCGATCCAGACGCCGGCCCTCGTTCAACCAGTCGCCGTGACGCTCGACCGCCGCCATCAGATCGTCCACTCCCGCGCCGGTCGTGGCTGATACCGCCAGAACGTCGCGCGGCTCTCCGGCTTCGTCTTCCGGGGCTGCGGCCGGCGCAGCCAGGGCCAGGGCGGCCTTGAGATCACCCAGCGTGCGCCGGGCCGGCGCCCCCATGTCCGCCTTGGTGACGACGGAGACATGGGGAATCTCGATGATGCCGGCCTTCATGAATTGCAAGGCATCGCCCGAGGCCGGTTGGACGCAGAACACCACCGTATCGGCGGCCCCGGCAACGTCGGTTTCCGATTGCCCGACACCGACGGTCTCGATCAGCACCCGGTCATAGAGCGCGCGCATCAGAACCATCGCCGCCATGGTGACGTCGGCAAGGCCGCCGAGGCGATCGCGCGCGGCCATCGACCGGACGAAGATCCCGGCGTCCTGCGGATCGGTGGCCAGGCGCACGCGATCGCCCAGAAGCGCCCCGCCGGAGCGCTTCGAGGAAGGATCGACGGCGATGACGCCGAGCGTAAGCGCGCGCGCCCGATAGCCGGCGATCAGGCGGCCGAGCAGAGTCGATTTGCCGACCCCCGGCGGCCCCGTCAGGCCGACGACGCGTGCCCGCGGCGCCGCGTAGGCGGCATCGAGCAGGGCCAGCGTCGCGGGCGCATCGGGGCTCTGCTCCAGTTCCGCCAGCGCCCGGGCCAGCGCCGCCTTGCCCCCGGCGCGAACGGCCGCCAGCGCCCGGCGTCCCGCCGCCGCGCGGTCGGTCTGTGGCCCTTCTTGTCGCTCTGATTCGGTTCCGTCTGCCATCGCCCGTGCAGTTGGCCGCGGGGCCGCCGCCAGGTCAAGAGAGGCCGGGCTCCGGTCTTTCATGTCTTGCTAACCTTGTCGGTCTAGGCTGCTTCTCCGGATGGACCGGCCCGAAGCCATGAAGTAGCCCCCATGCAGGAACGACACATCGACGCCGGCCAGACCATCTATCACGAAGGCGATGCCGGCGATGCCGTCTATATCATCACCGAAGGTCGGGTCGAGGTCCTGCGCACGACCGGCGATGACGAGGAGGTGCGCCTTGCCATTCTCGACAAGGGCGCCATCTTCGGCGAAATGGCGGTGCTGCGGGACAAGCCCCGTTCAACCCATACTCGGGCGCTGACGCCGACGACGCTCATCGTCCTGCCCAGGGACGTGTTTCTGTCGACCTTTCACAACGACAACCCGCTTGCTCTTCAGGTGTTGCGTGCGCTGTGCGAACGCCTGGCCCAGGTTGATCAGAAGCTCGTCGAGCACCATGTGATCGCCGAACCCGCCACGATCTCGGAGATCGACAAGATCCACCTGATCGGCGCATCGCCCGAAGTCGAGGTTCAGATCGGGACCGACGGCCTCGTCATCTCGTCGCTGCCGTTTCGTGTCGGCCGCCACATCATGCCGGGAGAACCGCCTCACGTCGACGGGGCGGAGCTGTCTCTTTATGCCAAGAGGGCCGGCAGCATTTCACCTCTGCACTTCGCGATTGAAGAACAGGGCGAGAATCTGGCCGTGCGCGACCTGCAAAGCCATCTCGGTACCATCGTCAACGGCATGCGCGTCGCCCACTTCGAAGTCATGCAGAGTGCGCCATTGCATTTCGGCGAAAACCTGGTCGTCGCCGGACCGCTCGATTCGATTTTCCGGTTTCATATCATCGTCGAGCGCAAGGCGCAGTAGGGCATTCTGGTGGCGGTCGTCATCCGGCCGCGGTCCTATCGTCGGACGCGCCGGGCCTTCCTGCCGCTCGCCTTTTTCGTACCGGCTCTGGCACGCGAGCGCGAAGGCGTTTTCCTGGCCGTTTTTTTGCTCTTCACCCCCTTCGACTTTTTCTTTGCTCCCGCCTTTTTCTTCGCCGCCGTTTTCTTCTTTGCGGATGCCTTTTTCGCGGTCGCCGCTTTCT